>JADYYD010000178.1 GCA_020853845.1 Candidatus Melainabacteria bacterium | reverse complement strand
TTTTTTTTGAGCCGGTGTTTTACCATACTGTGTAGTTGATACGCTCGGCGGCACCATCAGTGGTGTTCTATGTTGGGGCTTCCGCCCCGTTTCTAACCAAATGTTGAGGAAAAGTGTGGAATCGGCAGTTGAATGTATGGGGGCGCTGCGAGGTCTGATGCCTCCACCTGGTTTGACGATATCATTGTCGTAAGCCGATGGTCTTTGTGCTCATTATTGCCGCCAGTTCGGTAGAAGGAGATAACTTCGGCGGGTAAAGGCAATTCAAGCAGTTGTCGGGCTTGCAAATATGTTGTGCAGTGCGAACCCACCCATTCGCATCGCAAATTGTTGACTTTTAGAATTAGCCACGCAAGATCTGCGTCTTGCCAGAGTTCTAGCGCGATGCTATTCAATGTGTCGGTTGGTTGTACAACGTAACTGAAACGACTGGTCAGCCTGGAAAGCGTGGTCTCATCATCGAGCACTTTCTGATTTTCATCGCCGGCTTCTTCAGTCTCGCTATTTGAGCTGTCATTGTCATCAATAAGTAAGCCTTTGCTTTGAGTCCGCTGCCTTCTCCTGCGTCTCAAAGCAAAAATTGCCGCACTGCTTCCGCCGGTTACGAAAAGACCCGATGCGCAAATGTCCGAACTTATACCGCTTTGTCTGGAGCGAGCGTCCGAACTTTTTAAATTTCGCTGCAAAATATAGATGCGATTTCCTAGATGCAAATATGTAATGTGAAGCTTAGAATCGCCTGCATATTTCAAATTTGGAACGTCGGTGTCGGCGGATTCGACATTTATCTTTAAGTGCTCCGCTGTTTTAAGAGTAGGAACAGTCGCTTTAGTCTCATCAGATACATCATGCTGATCTTGTGCAACGCTCAAATATCGTCCGGCAGTGGAGACAAAATTGCTGCGGTTTCCCGGCAAAACTCTTGCTGCCCAAGTTTTGATTTGGTTCGTACCAAGAGCATCGCCCGTCTCAATTCTTAGTTCATCGTCAGATATGGGGACATGAGTGGTTATCACTCTACCGTCCATGTGAGCTTTTCGCATTTCAAAGGCAGTTTTTGCTTCCTCCGCACCAGCTTTTAATGCGCGATACTCACTGATAAATGTTCCTTGAGAATTGAAACCTCTTTCTGAATTAGAGCTAATAGCACCGTTTTGAGCATGGCGACCAAGAAGTTTTTGAAATTCGTCCACCACATATTGTGCTTCCGTCCCTTTCTTATACAAACTGGAATCAAAAACCTTTTTTCCAATCTCTGTACTAGGCTCTGCAAATGATTTGTGTTTATCCTCCTGCCGCAGAGATCCGCCATCGCGCATATTATTCGGCAGTACCGAGAAATGCGGTGTCTCTGTGGAATCTGGATGAACAATGTTCAGTTCACCAACGACGCCGGGAATAGGCTTTGCACCGTGATGTTCTGCGCGTTCAGGCAGTGTTTCTACATGATGATCTGCCGAGCCGATTCGTCCCACCGTTTCAGATCGCTGTCTTATAGATATCTGACTAGTCGAGGCTTTCACAGGTTGGAGCACAGCACGCGAATCTGCATTACGCGCCTCGCCAGGCGTCTGCGGCTGGGTGAGTTTAGACAATGCGAAATTCAATATTTGCCTTCCCAATAACCTGTTTTCCTCTTCTGCCAGAGAATGAGAATCTGACATATCGATGACCGGCAGAATAGCGGCGTTCGAGACACTCTTTAGAGTCTTGGCTCGCTCATGTTCTGGTGTGTCCTTTGCTGTGTCAATTTGACTTGCTATATGATCTTCAGTCACAGAGTCGACTTTGAAACTGATGCCTGGCTTTTCTCTGCCTAATGGCAGACTTGCGCCTGTCCAGATTTTATTTTTGCTCAGTTCTCTCAATGGTTTGCGAATCTCTCCCGCTTGCTGTGGTGTTTCGATGCTGCGCCTGTTGTTGAGCAACGCCGCGAACGCTTCTGGTACGCGCGAGTGCTCTATTGCGATACTATCGCGCCGGCGATGTGGTTCTGGACCGGCGCCTGCGACCTCAAACTGCCTTTGTCTCATAGTGCTGCTATCAACGACTCGATGGTGTCCTGAAGGAGTCGGAGGCAACGGCGTTGCGATTTTAGGAGGCTCCCCTGGTAAGGACTCTATACCCGAACGGTCTCCTAAGTTGGGTCTACGAGGATCCAATACGCCTGACAGATTTGGGCCCCCGATTCCAGATCGCGGGTCAACAGGCGCCGGTTCCAACACCCTAATTGCAGGAGGAGGCGGGGGAAGAGGATCGGTAGCCTTCGGCGGTTCTACAGGGACGAAGACTTCAGGCTTCATAGTGTCAGAGTCTGATACATCCACAATGGGCAAAATCGACCGAAATGGCGCAGAACCGATTTCTCCCAGTGATTCGGGGTGATGAATCGATAGCGAAAGTTTTGGTAAGTGTTCGATCGAAACGCTCCGAGAAAATTCTCTGCTAAGCGAGAAATCTCTCCACTCGGTCAAGCCGCCGGAATCGGCCAGGAGCACTGTGCCTGTGTCAAATTCGTCGTCGGCAGTAGAATGTTCGACTTCCGGGAGCGTGATGCGCTGGTCAATCGGACTTTCTTTCTCTTCAGTTTGTTGATTCAAATAGCGACCGATTTTCGCCAGGCTCGGTTTTGCCCTGTTCGAGTTTTTGGTTTTAATTGCGGAGGAAGCATATATGCGGGCCGGACGCGGATTGCTCACAATGAGCAATTGCGCGGAACCGATAGCCTTTCGTTAGGGTTATGAGAACGTACCATGAGACTGGTAACAATCGCATAACAGAGCTGAGGCTCGTCAATGAATCGCTATGGACTTGGCGAAGACTTCTTTGTCTCCATTTCCTTAACAACTTCGTCAAGCACGTGAGGGTCAACTTCAGATGCATCAACTTCTATGGAGCGAATTCCGACCCATGATAAAAGAGCGGGCGCGGCGTAGTATGCCAAGGTTATAAAACATCCAACTGCGAAAATCCAAACCAATACTTTTCGTTTTTGTTCAAGGTCATGTACAAAAGTGCCCCAAAGTGTCTGGACGAAAGTGTCACTGCCAATTCGAGCTTTGGCGAGTTGAGAAGAGAAATCTTGAGCAGAGGCTGGACGTTTGTCAGGATTTTTCGCCATCGCTCTGCGAACGAATTGATCCAGAGAGAATGACACTTTGGCGGATTTCTCATGTGAGCGAAGTGGCATCGGCTCTTCGAGAAGGTGTGCATGCATGCAATCGAGTGTGCTTCCGGCAAACGGTTTTTTCCCGCTAAGCAATTCGTAAGTCGTGCATCCTAGCGAGTAAATGTCTGTGCGCGCGTCGACTTTTTCTCGCCTGCATTGCTCAGGACTCATATAGCTTGGAGTGCCAAGAACAGTTCCGCTGTTAGTAAGTGTAGATAGCTTTTCTTCGTCAAGCCATTTGGCCAGCCCGAAATCCAGCAGTTTTACCCGCACATTCTCCAAAGTTTTGCCGGCACCATCAGCGATAAGAAAAATATTGCTCGGTTTTATGTCTCGATGTACCAGCCCTTTGGAATGTGCGTAACTGAGTGCGGTTGCGACTTGTTGGACAATATTCAAGGCATCTTCATGGGAATGGACTAAATTTTTTTCGATAACGTCCGACAGGCACATACCGCTCAGGAGCTCCATAACCATAAACGGCTGGCCGGAAGGAAGCAAACCATAATCGAAAATTGAAGCTATATTGTCGTGGCTTAGTGAGCTGGCAGCCTTTGCCTCGCGTTCGAAGCGAATGAGGTTGTCCGGATTTGCGGCCAATGGTCGATGCAACAATTTTACTGCAACATATCGGTCGAGCACCTTATCATAGGCTGAATAGACGGCGCACCAACCGCCTTCGCCAATCAACTCTCGGGGGATATAACGACCCCCGATAATCAGGTTTGCAGAATCCCTAATCTCAAAAGAGATGTGTTTAGCTTCGCTGTCACGTTGTTGATCGTCTTTCAACTGAATTGCTCGGCATCGTCTATCATCGCAACATGCCTACAATATACCAGCACGATTGCCACTTCTGGGTTTTAGTCAGAGCGAGTTGATGGTACTGTGAACCAGAACAAACTGCCAGATGAATCCCCTGATTCGACGCCAATCTGCCCGCCATGATGGTGAACAATTTTCTTGCAAATGGCAAGACCCAGACCTGCACCTGAGACCGGCTCGCCGGAATGACTGGGAAGCTGCTCGTACATATCGAATATCTTCTCTTGTTTTTCTGCAGGCACACCCGGACCGCAGTCTTTTACAGAGAATTTCGCAAACTTGCTCTCGGACATCTCAACTTTGACTACTACTTGCGAATTCGCCCTTGAATGCTTAATTGCATTTGACAAAAGGTTCGTAAGTATTTGATTAATCCTCAATTCATCACCCCAGTATTCAACAGGGCATGTTGTTACGGCAATGCTTATCCGATTTTGTTCAGCAACTGGTCTTACAGTTTCGACCGCCGAAGAAACTGCCATTTCCGCAGAGTGTAAGCCGCAATCCAGTAAGAAAGAACTGCTGCCAAGTTTCCCGAGATCGACCATGTCCTGCACAAGGCGCAAAAGTTGCGCGCACTCAAGATTGACTTGATTCGAAACTCTTGTCCCTTCCTCAGAGCGTTTGTCGAGTACGCCTTCCTCTATTAGCACAACCAGGTTTCGCAACGAAGTCAGTGGGGCGCGAAGATCATGTGCCACCATGGTGAAAAAATCTTGCTTGTTTTTTTCCAAATCATAGAGAGCGCTTTTATCGACAAATAGCAAAATCTGTTTTTTTTCAATTCCTAATACAATTGGCTCACAGTGTGTCTCAACAGGGAGTGTGCGACCATCCGTTTTGATAATCAATCTGTCATTCAAGCCCAATTTGAGCTGTCGTGCTGGAAATTCATCTGTGACAAACTCGTCCACGGTTTTGCCTATGATTGTTTGCGAATCGCATCCAAAATCACTACGCGCTGCGACGTTTGCAAATTCGATTACGCCTTCTTGATTCATCAGCAGAATACCCGCAGGTAAGTGTTCCAGAATTTGTTTGAGCTGCTGTTCGCTGGCGCGCAGGGACTCCTCTATTTGCTTCTGCTCGGTCATATCGTGCACGATGCAGAACAACGTCTTCTCTGAAATCGACCATTGTCCTCGCCAAGCCGTCGTCTTGATAGAACCGTCTTTGCAGCGAATTTTCGCTTCGAAAACAACCTTCTCGATGCTTTTATCGGCTTCCTTGGCATATGTGATTATTCGCGAATAGCCCTCATCATCCACCACCAAGCTGGCAGGATTACGTTGAATTTCCTGGGGGGAATAGCCCCACGCACTCTTGCAAGACGGGCTCACGAAGACAAATGAGCCAAAAGAGTCAACCGTGCAAACTACATCAACGGCACGTTCAATTAGTGCTTTTTCTCTCTGGCGCAAATCAGAGAGTTCGGCAAGGTATCGAGCTTCGATGCTTTCTTTCGATGAACGCTCCGAATTGCCGGCGAAGATTTTTATAAATCGATTTCTCCAGCTTTTCACTTTGTTAGGTCTCGAGAAAATCATGGCAGCTTGAATGAGAGGAAACATCATACCGTATTAGTGAGCAGAAGCAAGTCGAGTGGACTTGCTTCTGCTTTTGCCCTCAGAAATCCGGCTTACTCACTTGGGTTTCCCTGACGTTTGATGACGACATCTTCTCCTGGTTTTAGAAGTAACTCTTTGTTTTTTCCTGAGTCAGTATCGTTGTCGGGGTTCTTGTCTGTGTCCCTATCTCTGTCAATTTCAGGCTTTTTGTCGATTTCATCCTGAGGCTCTTCAGTACTACCCTGGCAGGGCGTTCTATCCTTGTCTTCTTGCGTCTCTTTGCTGGGTTTCCCCGTATCGTCTCTGTCATTCGGCAATCCGTCAATTTTCACATCGGGAAGGTTTGCGTCGGTTTTGTTTGGGGGTATGCTGAAGTCAATCTTGCCGTCTCTTATTTCTGAATAGACCTTTGCCGATAGATTGGCATCTTGATTCTCCATGGGAGTAGGATTAGCTTTGTCACTAGTATTGAATTCCATATCAAAAACCTCAAAGGTTGGTTTACTGGAATGAAGTTATTCAACTTTTGTGCAGGCAGCGTGCATGCAATTTTGCGATCATGAAGTGCAAGCGGATGTTGAAAGCCGGCGATCGCTTGGCCGATAACCAGATTTGCCGCTTAAATCCATGGAAAGGACCTTTCCGCATCGATCCAGGACTATGCGAAAGTTTCCATCGAGGCTTGAATAGGTTATTGACCCATCTTCATTGAAGGTTCGAAGTCCATGAACACCATCTTGAAATCGACCGTTGCGATTGAGCAGATCTTGCAAGTCAAAATGGATTTCCCCCTCCTCCCCCAGCCGCACTGTAAGCCTCTCTAAATCTCCACTTTCGGTCATGTGAAGAGTTCCGTAGCTGTTGGACGACGATAACAGGCTGTCGCTGCCGTTAACCATCCGGCCTCCATCTCGCCCGCCGGTGAAAATCAGGCTACCGTCAGCTTCGCTGGTGAAGGAAGGAAATCCCGCAGGGAGTACCGGGTTTGGTGGCGCGCTTATGTTGCTCTGGTAAAGGTATGCTTCTGTGAAGAGTCTTGAATTATTTGCGAGCTCAGGTATGCGAATGCGGTCCGATTCTTCGAATTCACTCATATAGTTTCTCCTTCAGGGTAATTCAATGGTGTTTAAACGGCGTGGATTAGGCCTATTGCGTTCGTATTGTTCTAATGCAATTTGCTCTATTCAAAACAGACTTGTAGTTCTCCAAAAGCATTTCTGTTGCTTGCGACATTTGAGGGCTGTAGGGCAGCGCGGCAATATGAAGCAATTCGATTGCACGCTCGAATCGAGTTTCGCTTTCGGCAAACATTCCTTTTCCGGCGTATACCTGTGCGAGCTTGCACGACGATGCGATCACTTTGGCTAATTCGATCTGCTGAAGCTGCCTGTTCAGGCGAGCACAGTAAATATTGCTGTATCGATTTCGGAGGTGTAGTTCTCTGATATTGATAGACTCAAGAAAATCGGATTCTGCCGAGATAAAGTCTCCCGATTCGATATTTGCTTGAGCAAGCGCCTCTAGATTTCGCGCCCGTGAGAGATGTTTCCTTCCCCACCAGTTGTGCTTGAGAGCGAGCGAGCGATTATGATAGTCGATTGACTCATTTGTGCGATTCAAAATCTGAGCATAGTCGGCTATGAAATCCAGAAGATGCACAAGCCGGATGTTGTCTCTTCCAAAGACGTTTTCCATTGCGAACAGCAATGCCTTAAGAGCAACGTAAAACAAGCCTCTGAAATTTTGAAAGTGACATACTTCGAGAGTCTGGCAATAATCCGTCAATTTAAATGCAGGCAAACGAAAAAACACTTCCACACATAATTTGCTGTTCCTGGAGCAGCAGAAGATAGTTTCACATTTCTTGTCGCCACATGAAAAACGTGGCGGCATAACAAGATCAACGGAAGGCTCGTCGAACGATTTTGATGATCGCTTCAATAGTGCAGTCGTTAGCTTTTCGCCGCCCATTGAAAAGTCGCCGAAAATGGTCGCCACTGAGGCAAAACTTTTTTCACTCATTGCTAATCTCCCAATGCTGTTTTCCGTTTTTACTTGACAGAGTTTCGATTGCTTGCTCTGCCTGTTCTGCATCGGTGCCGACTATATAAGAAGTTTGTGCAACCGGCGTGCATGCGTTGCGAGAACAATGTTGGAGCCGCAAAAAGCTGGTCGATCAATTTAAATGCCGTAGCGGTGGCAAGCAAGTCATCCAAATTGAGCCTGCACGTAGTCTGCACGCCGCCTTCCTAAAATGCCGTGTCACTAGGAATGCGAGGTTGCAATTAACATGGACAACCAACACCGTGAAATTGACTCTGAAGAGCAGAATCTGCTTACCGAATCGGCGTCCGAAATTCTGTTGGCTGATTCTTCGTTCGGAGTCAGTACATCAGATGGACGAGCCGCTCTTCTTCATTTTGCTCGAGCCGCCTATACAAGGACTGATATTTTCGCTTCTGATGGTTCGTTTGACATTCCGGCAATTTTTCCGGGAATGGCCGGCCACGCTTTAGAAAATGGTTCCAAGTCGAATGAGATTGCCATTCGTCAACCGATCGAGGCAATCACTCTTCCTCAACCCCCAATCAATGACTTAGAAGGACAGAGAAGGCGAATCTCCGAGTTAGCCAGAGCGTCATTTACTCCACAGGAGCTTAGAGAATTCGAAAGTATGATGCTTAGATTTGAAGCACGAAATCTTGCACGCGAAGAAGTTGCGCAAACTTACGCTGAGATTTCTCGACTGCTTTCTTCTGGCACCGCCCTTTTGTCAGTGCACGAGCGCCGACAACTGGCAATGCAAATAATGCATAATGCCGCCACGCCAACGGATATAACCCAGGGTCGTTACAATACATGCACCGTGGCTGCCTTGGAGTCCATTCTGTACACGAGAAACCCTGCAATTGCAGCACGCCTGGTTACTGATGTCGCACTGACCGGCCGGTACACGGCCACTGATGGAAGCGTTGTGAAAATCGACCCGAGGCCTCAAAATGCCCATGGTATAACGACTCATCGTGACCAGGCAGCCGGTCGTCGCTCACATGCAAGTGAGATATTTCAAACCACCGCCGTCAACGCTTTTTACAGCAGCAGGGGAGATGGTGTCAGTTATTTTCTTGAGCCTCCTGTAGGTGATTCAAATACTGGTGAAAGGCTGGTCACAGCTTTTGGCCGGTTGCTTAGCAATTCACCGGGCCTGTCTGATGCCGACGTTCTGACCGTCGGCCGTTTGATAACAGGCAGCAATTCGATTCGCATGATTCATACTGAGTCCAATGGTAATCCCGATGCAACTGTCGACGTAGCTCGCACGCGGGAAGAATTGCTGCAACTTCTAATGAGGCGCTCAGCGGAAGGGGCGTTACCTTTGATCGTCCGTGTCAATGCGTTTCTAGAACCAATAGCAAACCATCGAGATAGCTTGCATCCGCGAATGGGTCGATTGGCCGCTCACGTAGTCACTGTCACAGCTTTTCACCCAGGTGATCCGCCGCGTGTCGAATTAGACAATCAGTGGGAACGCGCTGATGATCTTGTCGGACCGCGCGCAATTTCGGTAGATGTGTTGTGGAGACTCATGCAAGACGGTCCCAGCGCTTTGGTTGTCGCACAACGACAAGTAGATGCCCTTCGTGCAGGCGGAAGCTTCGATGCTGATCAAGAGGTTGCATTATTACGGCTTCAAGCACGCTTTGGAACAATGAGCAGAGAGGAACTTGTGGACGCTTTCGACCGCGTTTGGACAGCATACGCCGCACATTGCAATTCTGGCGGCTGCAGCCCTCGAGACCAGGAAATCAGGGAAACGCTGATTTTGGGTCCCATGACAGCGCACGATGAAGCACTCAGGAACCTGAGACTGGTCGTTGAATACGGACTCGTATCGCAGGATCGAATGCAGAGAGCGCTGGCTGAATTGCTGATAAGCTGGGAGCGCCAAGATGCCACAAGGGCTCTTGAAGGTCACAACGCAGTGCACGCCTTTATCCAGACATTACCAGAGGCGCAGCGCATCTATATAGAAGAAATGCGCCGATGGCTCGCGCGCAGATAAAATTCTCTATTTCCCCGTGTTTTGACGTCGGCCAGTGAGGGGTAAGTCTAAAATGACGTTTGCCCAAGAAAGACCGACTCATGGCCAAAATACTTGTCGTTGAAGACCATGCTGAAGAAGCCCTCACTCTGGCTAAATGGCTCGAGTCGCAAGGACATGCCGTAGACGTCGTTCACAGCGGCGAGGACGCTCTCCATTTACTGCAAACATTCAGCTACGAGTTGCTCATTTTGGACTGGCAGCTCCCGTCATTAGGAGGAGTTGATGTCTGTGTTAAATATCGCCAGGACAAAGGAAAAGCTGTTGTACTGATGCTGACTGGTCGCTCGGATGTGCCAAGCAAAGCTGAAGGATTGAACGCCGGGGCGGACGACTATCTCGCCAAACCATATGACCTCCGCGAGCTCTCAGCTAGAGTGAATGCGCTACTGCGCCGACCATCTGATAATTTTATCCAGAAATTGCAAGCACCAGGAGTGATACTGGATACCGGAACTCACACTGCAATGGTTGGAGAAAATTTGGTCGAGCTGAGCCTCAGAGAGTATGCACTTCTTGAATATCTTTTGAGACATCAGGATAAAGTCTACAGTGCCAAGCAACTTTTAGATTACGTGTGGCCGGTGGAATCAGCTATGTCTGAGGATACGGTCAGATCTGTAATGAGAAATTTGCGACGCAAACTCGATGTCGGTAAACGCGAAATTATTAAGACCATTCATGGGACAGGTTACATAATCGTGAGCGAAAAACTGCCTGCCGGCGGAGATTGAACATTGAGTCCAAGATCTTTTTTCGCCCAATGACTCATTTCTAAAGGCTACCTGCGTTGCGTTAAGCGGCGCCAGGCGCGACTGCTGAGCCCTGATAAATATCTGCCGTTCGGACCAATTATGAATGTAGTGCCATCGGCGTGGGTCATCATCAGGCTACCTAACGGAACTTCCTCAGATATCTCTCTGTCGTTTACGCGGCGTACGGTCCAACCGTTGCCGAGAATTCCATTGCTGCTTGCAGCAAGCTCTAACTGGGCCCGCTCATAAGTATCTGTGCTGTTGCCTCCACGCACGATGATTCTAGACACCATTCCATCCCCTGTTACAGAAGCACTTGCTATTTTGCCGTCTTCCATAACCGATTCATGGCGATGTGCTCCATCGCCTAATGCAACACGTGCCATGCCTGGAGGGGCAGCTACAGCCAAACTTCCACGCCCAGGTAAAATCCGACCTGCGGAATCGAGGTGATACGTAGTCCCGCCGTCGGGAGCGACTAGAATTGTGACAGTGTTTGCACCTGAGCCAGTGCGCGATGCGCGCCACCCTCCCGGCAAATTGTGCATTGTTCCGTCGGAACTGATATCATCCAGTCGAGCCATGTTAAGCGTACGGCGCAGACCTGAAACATCTACAAAAGCGACACCGCGGACGATGCCGAGATGATCGATATCTATTGCATTTGTTCCCATGCCTCGTCTATCCTGAGTCAGATATCGAGTGCCTGAATCTCCCAGTACTCCAATGTTTATAGATTCAGTCCTTGCTGTTAGCCGCCGCTCAGTGTTTAACGTTTCAACGCCGCCCGGTCCAGCCGGACTGAATACTCGCAGCAGAACTCCATCCGGGCTGACCAAATAGCCTGCGCCATCCCGATGAAAAATTCGAATTGAATCGGGCGGAATTGTCCCTCCGAAATTTCCGCGCTCGACACTCCAGCCATCGCCCAAATCCAGACGTTGTCCGGATGAAACGTGACTCCATAATGAACGATTTATGGTAAACATCTCGGAGCCCCTGCGAATATCTATTTGAATGAGACGTCCTTCTGCGTCCACTCTGGCGCTGCGGATTGCACCGCCAGTAGTGGCGCTGTCGTAGCTAGCCCCATTTCCTAGATCAACTACTACTATTGAACGAGGGGAATCAACACGAACGCTGCCTCTGTCAGGAATCAATCTTCCACGTCCATCGATGTAGTATGTTGTTCTGCCATCTGGTGCGGTGATTTGCGTGACAGAATTCTCTTCTCTGACAGCGGACCAGCCTGCTATCGCATTACCTCCAAGAAGCTCCGCGAGTTGAGCACCCGTTATCGACCCCCTTACTCCATGAGCATCTACATATCCTAATGCGTGCACTATTCCCAGATGATCAACATCCACATGGTTGCTGCCTGTGCCTCTCGCATCAGGAGACGTATAACGAGAGCCGGTGTCTCGAAGATGTCCGACTGTCAAATCCTGCCTTTCTACGCTTGGTTGATACTCACTTGTAGTTGTCGCCAACGCCAGTAATCCTGCGGAAAAATCGCCCAGTGCCGGAATTGGCACCATTACGAGGAAGTCTGGTGAAATACTTTCCGAACCTCTCCTTTCACGCCTGGCGAGATCGATTAAAAAGCCGCCTGTCGCCGAATCTGCCCAAATCGAAGCGGAAAGATCGGCGCCAGGTCTTCTGTGTTCCGGCAACGATCGTTCAAAATGTTCTGTGGCTCCGTCATTAGGCATGGTGTGCTCTCCCATAAAAACGCTGCGCGTATGTTTGGACAAGCTGCGTGCAAGGAGCGTGCACGTTCGCACCTGGCTTTTTGCTTCGTCTGTTAGCGGGCGCTCGTCGCCAAATTGCAAGGCATTTCTTAAAAGCGCGAGCCTAAAGAAATCGCATATTGTGCATCTGGTTTTTTTAAGGCAGCAAACCAGTTTCAGCTCAGCTAGCAGCAATGCTACTTAGTTCCGTCGGTAACGCGGCCCACCCGATTTCTGAGCCCGTGCATTATGCACGAGAGTAGTAGAGGGGTGAAAGGGAGGTCAGTTGCCGGATTTTGAGAAGTGATTTGGTCGACTTTTGCTTTTTGTAGGGAAGAACTTTCGGTTGTAGAGAGTGTTTTCGTAATTTTTGTTTGTTGTGTTCAGGTTTTTGAACAGCAAAACTGGCTCTCCTTGTAG
>JADYYD010000177.1 GCA_020853845.1 Candidatus Melainabacteria bacterium | reverse complement strand
GCAACGATGGTTTCTACCGCCGCCATTTTGCCGGTTCCGAAATCGCCGCAGGCGAGTTCGCCGTAGTCTGCTGCAATCAAGTCATAACGATAGTGATTCTGCAGCGTGGCCAGGTTGTTTTGAGTAGCCGGATGGTCGAGCATCTTCGGGTTCATCGCCGGTGCCAGCATAATTTTTGCGCTGGACGCCAGAATCATGGTGGTCAAGAGATCGTCGCACATCCCCGCCGCCATCTTGGCGATGATGTCGGCTGTCGCCGGCGCTACCAGAATCAAATCGGCTTTCTTAGCCAGTTCTATGTGTTCCGGTTTCCAGTCTGCTTGAGCCTGAAACTGCTCGCAATGCGAGGGATTGCGGGTTATGGTCGTGAGCGACAATTGGGTGATGAACTCGCGGGCGTTGGGAGTCAGAACCGCATGAACATCAGCGCCGGCCCGGCGGAGCATCGAGGCGATGTCGCAAGCCTTGTAAGCGGCAATGCCGCCGGACACTCCTAAAATGATGGTCTTGCCGTGGAGAGGGTTGACCTCAGCAAAATTGTTACTGCGCTTCTTATTTCTTGGCATATCGCTGACTCTCCCGGGTCCAAAACCTCACCTGTATTATTATGTGACCATCGAGGATTCTTCGCTAGCCGCTTGATTTCTCGTCTAAGTGCGTTTGGTGCCTTTTGGCGCTTTCAAATTCGCTAAAAAGAGCCGCTTTGCCGGACTGGCTCTGTTTCTAGCTTTCAGGGAGAGCAAATGGAAAAGTTTTACGTAACGACAGCAATCGACTACGTGAATGCGTCGCCGCATATCGGGCATGCCTATGAAAAGATAGCGGCCGACATATTGGCGCGTTTTCACCGCATTCGGGGCAAGGACGTTTTCTTCCTGACAGGTGTGGATGAGCACGGCATCAAAGTCGAGCGCACTGCCGCCGCGGCGAATAAGAGCCCGAAAGAATTCGTGGACGAGATGTCCGCCAAATTCGAGGATGCCTGGAAAAAGTTGAACGTCGTTCCCAACCGTTTTATTCGCACGACCGAAGACGAACACAAGAAAGTCGTGCAAGAGATGTTCCGCCGCATGCAAGAAAAGGGCGACATCTACAAATCTTCCTACACCGGTCACTACTGTGAGGGCTGCGAAGATTTCGTGCGTGAGCGTGATTTGGACGACAAAGGCAATTGCCCCAATCACAAGAAGCCGCCGCGCCAGGTCAGCGAAGAAAATTACTTTTTCAAGCTCAGCAAATACAAAGATGCTATCCGCAAATGGATGACTGAAGATCCGAGCCGCGTTCAACCTGACGGTCGCCGCAAGGAAGTTCTCAATCAATTGGATGATCCGGAGGTCACCGACTTCAGTGTCAGTCGCAGCCGCAATTCGCTCAAATGGGGCATTCCGGTGCCGGGTGACGAAGACCAGGTGATCTATGTCTGGATCGATGCGCTCACTAATTACTTCACCGGTGGTGGCGGTTTCGAAGGCAAAGGCTACTGGCCGGCGACGCTGCACCTGGTCGGAAAAGACATCATCAAATTTCACTGCATCTACTGGCCGGCAATGCTGATGGCTGCCGGAGTCGAGCTGCCTGCCGGCGTTTTCGCGCACGGCTTCATTACTGTCGAAGGACAGAAGATAAGCAAGTCGTTGGGCAACGTTATCGACCCGATCGCGCTAGTAGATCAATACGGTGCCGACGCTGTGCGTTATTCACTTTTCTCCGGCTCCGCCTTCGATCAAGATGGCGATTTTTCCGGCAAAGAACTTATTCGTCGCGTCAATTCGGAATTGGCCAACAACATTGGCAACTTGCTCAACCGCACTCTCAAGCTGGTTGAGAACAATTGCGGCGGCAAAGTCCCCGACTGCAAGCCGGAAAATGAAGTGCGCAAACAAGCAAATGCGATTCACGAAAAAGTAGATGAATGCATGCTTGCTTACGATTTCTCCGGAGCCGTCAATGCCATTCTTGCTCTTGTAGATCAAGCCAACAAGATGATGAATGATGAGAAACCCTGGACATTGTTCAAGGAAGGGAAACAGAAAGAAGGCGAAGAAGTTCTATTCACTTGCTTGGAAGTTCTGCGTCGCACTGCTATGAACCTCTATCCTTTCACCCCGGAGCTTGCCCAAAAAATGTGGGTGCAGCTCGGATACGATGATGAAGTCGGCAAAATCGGTGATTCTATAAGAGATGATGGTTTCTTCGACATGATTCCGTCCGGGCAAGCCGTACGCAATCAAGGTCCGATATTCATGCGTATCGAGGAATAGAACGGCGCCGCATCAACCGACGCCGCCAAGAAATAGGCGTCGTCTCACACACTTCATCTCCATATCCTCTAATATGGTTGGGGGAGACTTTAGCGTGACTGAAGCAAATACGCAGGCAGAAAATCAGAACGGCATTGCAGCGGAGTCGACGAATCCGGCGGAAAAAATTCGCTTGATTTTAAAGCTTATTCGTCCTAAGCAATGGGCAAAAAATTTGATCGTCTTTGCTCCTGCATTGTTCTCAGGCAAAATTTTCGAGCCGGCCACCTTCAGCGCTGCCGCAATGTGTTTCGTAGCCTTCAGCTTGTGCGCGAGTTCGGTCTACGTCGTCAATGACGTCCTCGATTGCAAATCGGACAAGCTCCATCCGAAGAAAAAAAATCGACCGATTGCATCCGGCAAGATCAGTCCATCGCTGGCTATGGCTATCGGTGTGTTATGCGCTGCCGGTGCTCTTGCCGTAGGCTTTCTGGTCAGACCGACCGTTGATGTTTTTCTGCTCGTTTATTTTGTGCTGATGATGTTTTATGCACTGGTGCTGAAACACTACGTGCTGCTCGATGTGTTTGCCATCGCCGCGGGCTTCGTTCTGCGCGCCGCTGCCGGTGCGGCTGCAGTCGGTGTCGAGTCATCCGGCTGGTTCCTCGCTTGCACCTCATTTGGTGCATTGTTTCTCGGATTGGAAAAACGCCGCCAGGAAACAATGCTTTTAAAAGACGATGCTGCGTCTCACAGGAAAACTTTGAACGCTTATTCTCCGGAGCTCGTGGACCGCATGGAAGCGGTCATTGTGCCCAGTCTCGTGACTTGCTACGCGTTCTACACATTCCAGTCGTATCACGGTCAATGGATGATGCTTACACTTCCATTTGTTTTGTATGGCGTGATGCGGTATCAAGTTTTGTCTGTAAAATCCGATGACACAGGCGCGCCGGACGAAGTGTTGTGGAAAGATCGCGGCATTCAAGTCACGCTTCTGCTCTGGGTCTTGACCTGCGCGGGCGTTGTTTATGGCGTTATACCAAAATTCTTTGCGACGACATCAGCGTTTCTCGACGGGCTTCGGTAGAGATGGAACAAGAAACTCTAACGATTCGTCCTGCGGAACTGATGGACGGCGACGCAGTTTGGGCTGTGCTCGAGCCTGTGATTCGCGGCGGGGAAACATATACTTTGCCGAACGACGCAGATCGCAGCGATGCATTGGCATACTGGTTTGATGAACGGCATGAGGTGTTCGTCGCATTAGTTGAGAACGAAGTTGTCGGCACCTATTATTTGAAGGCGAACCAGCCGGGCGGCGGTGCTCATGTTGCAAACTCAGGCTATGTGACTGCGCCCTGGGCGACTGGGCGCGGCATCGCCCAGTCCATGTTCGATCATTCTTTGCAGCGCGCAAGGCAAAGAGGTTTCCGCGCTATGCAATTCAACTTTGTGATTAGCAGCAACGAGCGTGCGGTGAAACTTTGGCAGCGGAATGGTTTTGAAATCGTCGGCACTTTGCCTGGAGCTTTCTTGCATCCAAAACTTGGTTATGTGGAAGCGTATGTAATGTTCAGAAGCCTTTGATCGGGTGTAAAATGAACAATGAACAAATCTGTTCACTGTTCATTGGGAGGCTCTATAATGTGCGCGATGACTACCGACTCAAAGTCTGAAAAGCCAAACGGAGCAAGCTCTTCGAGTGGAAAGCCTTTTCCCGTCTCAAAGCTTTGTCATGGATTTAAAGGGGTGGGGAAGTTCAAGAAAGACCCTCTGAAGTTCTACCGAACCAATCAAGAAATGCACGGCAATTATGTGTGCAATCCAACGATGTTCGGATATGAGTTTTACACTCTCTATCATCCGAATGCAGTTGAGCATGTACTTCAAACTCATCAGAAGAACTATCACAAGCCTGATGTTTTTCTGAAACCGGCCAGCTTGCTTTTCGGCAACGGCATTTTCACATCCGAAGGCGATTTTTGGATGAAACAAAGAAGGCTGTCGCAGCCTGCTTTTCATCGCGATCACATTGGTCGCATGGCAGGAGTAATCGTCGAGTGTGTCGAGAAAATGCTCGCGCGTTGGGATGCAAAACCCGACGGCAGTGAGATCGATTTGCAGCATGAAATGGTTTATCTCACTCTCAGTGTTGCTGGGCGAACTCTATTCAGCACTGACTTGACCGATCAAGCTGCTGATGTAGGCAGCGCTGTGCGAGAAGGTTTCGAAGTACTTAACCACAGGATGAACAGCTTTCCGTTTGTCCTTCCGATGTGGTTGCCGACTCGCGACAACAGGCAGTTCAAACATGCAAAGTCGGTGTTGGACTCAGTAATCTCGAAAATTATTTCCGACCGCAGAAATTCTTCCGAACAACATCATGATTTTCTCGGCATGCTGATGGCTGCACGGGATGAAGACACTGGTCTTGGAATGTCTGATGCCCAGTTGAAAGACGAGGTTCTGACGTTGCTGGTTGCCGGTCACGATACGGTTGCAGCATGTCTTGCATGGACGTGGATTTCATTGTCGCAGAATCCCAAAATTCGCTCACAAATGAACGACGAGCACAAGAGTGTGCTCGATGGGCGCAATCCGCAATTGGCTGACACTCAGGCTTTGACATATACGCGCATGATAATCGACGAGTCGCTTCGCTTGTATCCGCCGGCTTGGGGGTTGCCCAGGCAGTCGTTCGAAGAAGATGTGATAGACGGATATTCACTTCCCAAGGATGCGTTTATTTCGTTGAATCAATTCACCACTCACCGCATTCCTGAGTTTTGGGATAAACCAGAAGAGTTCGACCCTGAGCGGTTTCTGCCTGAGAAAATCAAGAATCGTCCCCGGTTCGCCTACTTTCCATTCGGCGCCGGATCGAGAGTTTGTATTGGGCAAAACCTTGCCTTGCTGGAAGCACAACTTGCAATTGCTGCCATCGCTCAACGCTATGAAATCGACCTCCTGCCAGGTCAAAACATCGAGCCCGATCCGACGTTTACCCTCATTCCAAAAGGGATTGTGACGGCCGCAATCAAGAGGAGAAAATAGTGTCTCTGTCGGATCGCACTTCCGAACGTTCCAAAGGTCAACTGAAAGATCAAAAGCGGAACGACATACTGAATGCTGCGAAAAAATTATTCAGAAAGTACGGCGTCAAAAAGACGACGATGCGAGATATCGCTGCTGAAGCCGGTCTTGCCGTAGGCACGTTGTACTTGTATTTTGAGAACAGAGACGACGTTGTGCTCGCGTGCGCAGAAGCATTCGAGAAGATCCACAAAGAGCAGGCAAAAAAAGCGGTTGCGGCAGAGGGCGAGCTTTCCGCCAGATTGAAAGAATACATCCTGACCCGTTTTCGCGCAGCCGCCGAAACTCGCACCAGCGACAGTCATGTTGCTGAGATCGCTCGCGAGGTTGTGCGCGTTCGACCTACTCGATTGCAAGACGAAAGCAAAATTATGCAGGAAACAATTTTGAAATTCTTTGCTCAAGGCGCTGAATCAGGACGGTTTCACATTGCAGATCCGCAACGCGCGATGATGGTCTTCCTCTATTCAATCGCCTGGTTTTTCCCAATTGAAAAGTCCGAATTCATGCCGGAGCCTGAAGAGTCAGTTCTTGCAAACATAGTGGACTGGTTTATTGAAACCTGGTCAAAATAGCCTGACATCGGAACTCAGTTGTTTATACTTGCGGTCTGTAAGCAACAACGCGTTGGAAGCTGCGAGAGTTAAACACGTTCGCGCTTTCCACCGTGATGCGGCGCTTCGACGACGAGTTTTGTGCTACTTGTCCATCACCTGCATAGATAGCGGCATGTCCCGCTTGATTGCCGTGACGATTGCCGACGATGATGTCGCCTGGGCGCAGGTCACGCAGATCTACCTGCTGGAATCCGTTTCGTCTCAAGCTTTGTTCTAAGCCTCTGACGCTGGTGTCATGAATATCCAGGTTAAACGAATGTCTGAGCGCGGCGCTCACAAAAGTTGCGCAGCCACGGTTTTCCGGCACGTTGCGATTGAATTGACGAACTGAACATCCAAGCATTTGTTGGATCGTTCCTGCCAATTGGTTCCAATATGGATCACGCCCGTATTGGCGATCACGTCCGTATCTGTCGTATTGGTCGCGTCCATAACGGTCGTACTGATCGTATCTGCCGT
>JADYYD010000176.1 GCA_020853845.1 Candidatus Melainabacteria bacterium | reverse complement strand
TTATTAGCTCAGCTTCGGGAACAATTGGCATAGAAGCTTTGTTGGCGTCGAGGCCTGTTTGCTTTCGTGTGTAAAAATATTTTGTTGCACCATCGGTTTCTCCTTGGCTCAAGAATCGTTTAGACAACGCCCCGGCAGCATCCCTTTCCTCACATGAGCGATAGAGTTCATCGTCATCGGAACACCAAACGAATTGCTTCGTGCTTGTCACGGAGCCGGAGGTTGTCTCAACAATCTTGGTATTTCGGCCATATCCGTCGAATGAAAATGAAGTGAAGTTATTAACTGCCGGGTAATCGATCTGGATCAGCCGATTCTCGGCATCCCACTTGTAAGTGTTGGTACCGTCGCTGGTCATGTTGCCGTTTGCGTCCCAGGTGAGCGTTGAAGAAGCACTCGCGGTGACGGTTAGCGCATTCGTGTTTGTCTTCGTGGTCGGCACCGCATCAGTGGCGGATACGTTCGCAAGGCTTGCATTCGATGGCACGGTGCCGTTGCCGGAGAAGCTCTGCGAAAATGCTAAATCCGCCGCATCGCTGTTCTTGGCTGTCACGCCCAGAGCTTGCAAATTCGCATTACCGTTCATCGCGCTTGCCAATCCGGCGGCGATGCTCACTAAAGTATCGGAAGCTCCGATGTTGAATGTCACCGCCTGCTGACCACCTGGAAGCGTCGGATTGAAAGTTGTGATGGTCGCGGTATTTCCGGCGGTGACTCTTCCTCCGACAGCAACTGTCGAATTTCCTTTGGCGTTGGTCCCTTGAGTAAGGGTGACTGTGGCACCGCCGCTGGTGGAGGTTGTGTAGGTTGTTGTTACTCCCCGCGCACCGCTGCATTAAATAAGCCACTACTAGTGGTGCCAGATTACTTCAAATGACTCCAAAGCTAAAAAGAGTCAGAGATCATTTCAAAAATAGAATTTAAGGCGTCAACAGACGATCCTGCCATTTTACATTATTGCGAGCGATGTAACTTCTGCTGGTTGTGTTCCAAGTGTAGATACTGGCTGTATCTGGTATTTTTTGAAGTCCATGTTTCCCCTTCAGCACTCTCACTTGACTGATTACAATATTTTGCTGCAGATATGGCGAAGTCAGAACATTTCCTTTGCTTGAATAGACAAATTCTGGCAATAATGGCGAGACAGTGTGTAGAATTTCTGTGATCTTTCCGTTGGAAAACGTGTACACAAATAGGTTGTAGTGAGCGCCCATTCCCGTATCCCAGAGAACGGCAAGGTTGCCGTCATCTAAGGTAAACACATTGCGAATGAAGAGAATTTTTGAATCGTAATAAAATATGGGTTTTCCTCGCAAAAAAATTTGCAAAACTCCCCATTGCGCTGGCTTTTGATTCTTCGCTGATACCTCTACTTTCAAAGTGTCTTCAGTGTCCAATCGATTCCAAAGATGTTGCATCTGAATGATTTTGTCGGAGTCGGTCTTTGAATAAGATGCTGAAGGCAATAGAATGCTTGATAGCAAGCATAGCGAAATGACGAAAAAGTTTCTGAAAACAGTATTCGTATCAGTTGTCGGCTTTTTGAAGACATGGTTCATATTTGCAATCCGAAAGCTTTTTGTTTGGATTATCCTTTTTCAGCTTTTGAAGACACTCCTCACACTTCTTAATCTTGTTGTAATAGTTCGAATCATTTTGTGGACCATACCGATTGTTGATTATATTTTCTATTGATTCGCCTCGGTGCTGATTTAGCAAAATTTTGATGTACAAAGTTCCAGCCTGAATATTCATGGACGGATTGAGCATTGAGCCTCCCTCAAAACTCATACCCTCCAATCCTTTGTTATTGCCATATGCTCCCCTGACGGTTTCAACAGCCATTTTACCCATTTGCATCAAACCTTGATGTGCACTTGGTGAGCGGCCTCCACCTATACCGCCAGCCGGAGAGCTGCCCGCGCCTGCATTTTCATTCATGGTAGATTCGTTGCGGATCAGGCAAATGATGAATTCGTCGCTTAGCCCAGACCTATTGTTCCTGTGTACCGCATCTACCAATTCTGCCATGCTCATCAAGCCGGAAGGATCAATTTGAGATATTGGGGCATTGCTCACGTATGAAAATGGGTTATTATTAGAGGATATTTCTACAAGATCTCGACTAAGCCACCGTCCGGTCGAAGGGCTGTACGGCCTAGTTTGCGACAGCATTAACCCGCTTCTAGCAAGAAAAAAGTATCCTGCAAATTGGAAGTCGCAATTTTGATTATATGTTATGGAATTCGCACGTCCAAAAGCATCATAGTGCAATTGCGACAAGATTATCCCGGATGAATTTGTCATTTCCCTTATGGATAACACCTGATCTCTAGTTGAAAAGTATGAATTACCTGAAACGGTCTCACCATCGCAAAAATATCGCTTTAAAATTGTACCGCTGCGGGATTCTAGGCGAGTGGCTCCGCACCAAACATATTGATTGAACTGTGTAGTGGAGCCGGCCACTGTCTCAACAATTGTGTTGTTTCTCCAGAACCCATCATAGAAAAACTCTGTCTTATTACCCGATCCCGGATACTCGATCTCTCTCTGAAAATCTCTGAGGCGAGTTTGATGGTCAATCGAAAAACCTGTTGGTCAGCACCGCTCACAGTGCACGCGCCGACGTAAAAATCGAGCGCAGTCAAGCATGTATACCAAGTGTAGGCAGCGGTACAAAGTGTTTGCTGAATTTTTCTCACCATATACGGTACTACCTGCTGTTTTCTCAGGGACGCTTAGAAGACAAAAAGTGCCTGCATAATTTGAAAGAGGTTTTGCAGAACTGGCGACAAATTATCCTGAAAATTGCGGTCTGCATTGATTGTTTGCCGCAGCTGTGGTGTATATTGTCGACTAGAGTCGCGACTGCTTTGGTAAAAGACATGCCAAATGAATTTGACCGCATTACTCTGGCTCCAGAAATAATGCGTGGCAGACCTACCATCCGAAATACTCGAGTGACCGTTAACACTATTCTTGGCTTACTTGCCTGCGAGTGTTCAGAACAGCGCATACTTGACGAATACCCTTATTTGGAGCTTCAAGATATCAGGCAGGCTCTTGCTTATGCTGCTTGGAAGATTGGCAATTAGACTGAGAATTTGGGTGGACGTGGAATGGATTGTCAGACCTGCATGATATACTGGAGTCCAGTCAGACTTGGGACATTGAGAGCAGAATTCAATGGAAAAGGCACATATCACCAAGACTCCAGGCGTATGCGGCGGAAGAGCCTGCATCAATGGTCATCGTATCAGGGTTATGGATATTGTCGTCTGGCATGAAATGCGCAATTATTCCGCCGAGGAAATTGTCGAGATGTTTCCCGGAATTACGTTGGCGGACGTTTATGCAGCGCTGGCATACTATTTTGACAATCGCGAAGATATTGAAAATGACTTTGCCACAAACGAGGCGCTCGCTAAAGAGCTAATGAAGGAGTATCCTTCCAAACTGCCAGGCAGGCGCAGTGCCTGAGAAAATTCGATTTCTTCTTGATGAACATATTCCAGCGGCGGTTGCTGCAGGACTTAAGCAGAAAGGCATCACTTCCGCAACCATGCACGAACTTGGCCGCCGTGGATTTTCCGACGCGGACCATCTTCGATTCGCTTT
>JADYYD010000175.1 GCA_020853845.1 Candidatus Melainabacteria bacterium | reverse complement strand
TAAAATGCTTCAGCGCTAGCGCTGCTCGCGCCGCCGCCTGCGCGTTTTCAATAATGAGTGCCTTCGAATGCGTTTGGATAAAACGATTAAACATTCGCGCGCCCTGCCAGGTCTTCTGCCTAACAACTGAGTCAGTTTACATTTGCATCTTCCCAATCGATTTTATCTGCGTGTTTTGCCATCCCAACCGTAAAAGTCCTCCCAATGGGCGTTTGCGCGGTCAATACCGGCGATTATGTGTTTGGTTTAATGGGGCGATTTCTATAGATTGAAGTCAAACATCGACGACTCAATCGGCATCAGGCAGCAGCAACCACAGAAACCCAGTACACAGCACAAATCACAGCTAAAGCCTCAATCGCCCGAGCGATGGTATCGATGCATTATTTAAACCGCTTCGCGAGAAGCACAAATCTTTCAAAAATGAAGAAGGTAAATTTCCAGCTGTCTAACAGCAACAACGCAAAACTGATCGCAGAGTTCCCTGATGAAGCAGCAAAACTCGGCATCACTGCAGAAGAAAACGAAGCATTCCTGCAGTTAGTGATGAACATGCCAATCGGCGGAACGCTGAGGGCGAAGTCCTTTGTGACTGGCACAATTGTGCAGAAGACCAAAGACGGTGTGTACGTAGACTTCGGAACAAAGCACGACGGTTTTTGCCCGGCTGCGGAAGCTGGCGAATTGAACGTGGGCGACAAGGCATCATTCTGGGTGCTTGATTCTGCCGAGTACGAGAAGGCAGCGACGCTTTCTCACATTAAGTACCTGGCGTGGCAGCATCTTGAAGAGCTGAAGGAAAGCGGTGCCGTGATTACGGGTCGCGTGTTCTTCATTGCCAAAGACAAACGCACCAGCCGCATCGCCGGTCTGCGTATCGCTTTCGACGAGGGTATCCTTAAAGGCATCCGCGGTTTCGTGCCGTTCCGTGAAACGCAAGATCGCCGCAACATCGAGAACCTGCTCAACGAGAGGTTGGAGCTGGTGGTGATGAAGTCCGATCCGCACCGTGGTCCTTTCGGCGACCTGATTCTGAGCAACACCAGAGCAGGTTCATCCTTCGTTCGCGAGCAGGTTTCCAAACTGGAGGCCGGTTTGATTGTCGAAGGTAAGGTGAAGAAGATCCTCAATCTGGAGGACGGCGAGAAAGGTGTTCTGGTGGAACTTTGCGAAGGTCTGACCGGCATCATGTACAGCCGCGACATCACCGTCACTCCCGGCAAATCCATCGCCGACACTATCAAGGTAGGCGAGGTGCGCAATTTCGAGGTGAAACGCGTTGATGTGAAGGAAGGCAAAGTTTGGCTGGCGACTAAGCGCCTGGACAAAATCAACTTCCAGAAACAAATCGCGAAAGACCAGGTTTACACCGGCAAAGTAGTTCGCTCCTACGAGTACGGTGTGTTCGTTCACCTGGGCTGCGAAATCAACGGTTTGGTGCACGTTTCCGACCTGAAGAAAGCCGGCCGCGAGAACACAAAGGTTGGTGACATCGTGACCGTTAAGGTGAAACACGCCGACGAGAGAGCAGAGCGTATCGCGCTGCAGTTGGTGGAAACAAAGTAAACGGCGTGCAGTCGCGCGCAAATTGAATCAAATGTTTAACCCGGAGGGAGGCGATGAGCCTTCCTCCACAATTTAACTGAAAATGAAAAGGATAAGCAGTCTCGATGTTCTGGGAAATCCCGAAACCATCGCCGTTTTCAACAACAGAAACAAAACAATCTCCTGCCTGCAACCAGCCAATGAAGCTGATTTGAACCAGGCAATTTTTTCAACGCTCCAAAAGTTCGACTCCACTCACCTGCCTTCCGGAGACCTGGAAGTGCGCAGCGATGGAACTGTCTACGCCAACGGCATGTACTTCGGTCCGGAGTGGCATGACGACGGGCTGATCTGTCTTCGCAGGAAGTTCGACGTCGCCAACGGCATCTCGCCGTCGGATCGCGTCTTGCTGCCCGGCGAACTGAAAAGACAGGTTCTCAAAGCGGGTGGTGTCATCAGCTAAATAATTCGAATATGAAAATTCTGCATGCAATTGGATTGATGCTGGCAGCGATTGCCGGCGTCTGCGTGGTGCTCTTCATTGCCGGGTCCCTGCTGATGGCGGGGCACCCGGTTTGGGCACTCATAGCATTCCTCGGACTGATGTTCGGTTTGCGCAGAGTGTTCAAAAAGCATCTCAATCCCTGATAGCAAAGGGCGCGGGTGCTGATTGTTTAACATCAAAAATCAAACGACATGAAATGGCTAATTAACCTGGTGTCGGCGTATCCGATACCACTACTGGTGCTGGCGTTTCTTTTCGTGCTGTGGATTGTGCTATCGCCCCGTGTAAGCCCCGGCCTCTATACGCAAAAGCTCTTCCTTCCCGAAAGCAACCACGGAGACACCGTGAAGCTGAAGGCATACGTCAAATATCCGAACAAACGTGTGTCCTTCCAATCGGCAGATGGGAAGAACATGATGCGCGGCTGGATTTTCAATAATCCAGGCAGCAAATTCGTGTACCTCTTTCATCAAGGCAATTCCGGCGACATTCCTAGATATCTGGAAGTCGTTGAGTTGCTGCTGGAAAGCGGCGCCTCCGTATTCATCTATGAGCCGCGCGGTTATGGCAAAAGCTTCGGCAAGCCGACCGTCGATGGCTGGCTCGAAGATGGTCTGACAGCGTACGACTTTTTAGTCGACTCGCTGAATTACACAAGCGATCGCATCATTATTTTCGGCGTCTCCCTGGGCACCACTGCCGCCTCGCATGTTTCCAAACATCGAGCCGCCGCAGGCATGGTGCTGCAATCGGGATTCGCATCGCTGGAGAAAATCGCCAAGAAAGAAGTGCCTTTCTTGAAAATCTATCCGTCGTGGCTTTTCACTCACAAGTTGGACAACATGAGAGCGGTCACCGCTCCTCATCATCCGCCAATCTTGTTTGTGCACGGGCTCAAGGATGATTTGATTCCACCGGCGCATACGCGCGATATGTATTTTGCAGCAACCGATCAGAAAAGCGTCTTGTACTTGCCGGGCTCGAACCACACTGAAGTGGCGCCGACCGACAGGGAAAAATACCTGCATACGCTGATGCTCTTCCTGGCTGGCTTGTAAAGCCGCCGGGAGGCATCCGGCAGGTGATTCATTCACCGGCTTGCACTGAGCGAAAGCGCTTAGGCTAGCCACAAAATAGAAGTTTATGAACAGCGAAAACAGTTTCAATCCGCACATGACGGTACGGGATGGAGACAGAAGAATAGTTCCGCTTGGTGTCAATGCCAGGGTTGAACCGGGCGGCGTCGCCATGGTCAATTCTTTTGCATTGGCGACTTTCAAACCTGGTTCTATCGGCTACGTGATGAAGAACGCCAATGTGACGGGCGAACCCGGCTGTCTTCTGTATCTTCAGGTCAATACCAGCTATCTCGCCAGTTTGCCCGGAAATCTCGTACTGCACGGTCTGGACGGCGTTCCGTACAAAGACTTTTATGACATGCCGGATTGGTTTTGGCATCGCAAAGATCGCGGCTCGCTGGGATTCTCCAACTAGTTCAAAACCACCGCGTCCAAAGGCGCGGCATTAACAACCGCTGCGCCCAACCGCGCGGCACAAATCTTGTTGCATGAAAAATAAAATGAAAGTTCCTAAAGTCTTGAAGTCGCCCGAACAGGCGCTTGGTGAGAGGAGGCGGCGCAAGCTCAAACGCATGGTGAAAGACCTGCGTGCTGTCTGCGACCGAAAGATCGCCAAGTTCTGCGGGCGCCCCATCGATGTTCCTATCGATGCCTATCTGCCCGATGCAGTGGACATCATCGAGAAGGAATTGACGGTGATGAATTGGAAGGTTTCACGACATTCCGAGATGGAAGGACAAAACCCGATTATCCGGCTGTCCATGCGCTAAGCGCTCTGGGTACGCCGTCACAATTAGCCGTCACAAAAAAAAGAATGACAGCATGATACGCAAAATTTTTCTGATTTTGTCGGCGATTTTGATTGCTGTTTGCGCTGTAACGCTCTTCTTCAATCCCGAGACTGCACGCATGGTTATGGGCGCGGCGATGGTATCGTTCGCGTTTCACATTGTCTGCTATCTCATCTGGGGAACAGAAGACGATCGCAAAAAGCACTAGCCGTATGGCGCTTGCTGGTCGCACTCAAGGCGCTTGCTGGTCGCACAAAATCGCCATTCATCGCTAAGGTGCGCGCGATGAATTACCCAGCACCACTAACAAAAATAAAAACAAACGACTATGTTACGTTTCATCTTCCGCGTATTGCTGACTGCAATCGCTTTCAAATTCATCTTCAACATCTTCCCCGGTATCGACTTTACCGGCTCCTTCGGCAACGCCATCGTGTACGGACTGCTCTTGTCCGTTGTCGGCTTCGTTGTCGGAATGGGACTTCTGGCTTTCACGGCATTGTTCGGCGCCGCCACCGGCGGATTCGGAGTTGTGATCGTCGGAATTGTCTACATCCTCGGCTTCTGGCTATTGCCCGCCTTGCAGCTTGAATTGCTCGCCCATTGGTTTCCGCAGCATCTCAGCGTAAACGGCTTTGGCTCGGCGATTTTGGCAGGGTTGATCCTGATGATCATTAATGCGATTACGAGCAGCCCGAAAAAATCGAGTTGATGAGTTTGAACGAAAAAAATTGTTGAACTAAAAACTTAAATGAAATGAAAGAACGGAATGTTTTCAATCAGCTCAAACTGCTGAAAGCGCAAAGATTCTGGCGGCAAAAGCAGTATCACTCTTTGATGGGTGCAGTTTGCTCTTTCGAGCAAGAAGGACATTCGAAGGCTGCTCGAGTCTTCGAACATCAGGCTGTGTATCTGGCTTTTATCGCTCATCGAATTGAAGCCTGCGTGCAGGAAAAGCTGAATCAGGCAGAAAAACAGGTCAGCGAAATTCACTCGCTTGTCGGTGAAGCGCCTGTTGATGCATGTCTTGCTCAGGCACTTGGTGTCGTCGAAGGAATAAACATCATCGGCGGAATTTCTGCAGAATTGATGATGCGCGCGCATCGTGCGCTCAACAATGCCACTGCGATGGTGCTGGGGCATACTTCGCGACAAGGATTGCCGATGTTCGCCAACGACCCGAGCGAAGATTTGCTGATCGCCTGTGCCGAAACACGCGAGTGTGCGATGCCCGGCATGGGGGATTTGGTGAAAAAATGCATTGAGCGAGCGAACAAATATCATGTGCGTGCCGCCAATGTTGTGGAGTTTCTTTCGCCGTCCGTTTCTTCTTACGTCAACGCTGTGTCTATGAGCACTTCGGCGCATGCCTTTCAGGAGATCGCCAAGTTCTTGAACCAGCCGTTTTCGGAGAAAGGTGTATTTGACGATGACCCCGCGGAGAACTCTCAGGCGGCGGAATTGCAAATCGCCCGCGCTCTTGCCGCCGGTCATGCTGCCGACGTCATACTCGCCCACATTCAGGAAGATGACTTATGGAACGTTCAATTCCTCAATTGATGGTCATAAGCGGCAATGCTGTGCCCATCATTTCAATTGCATCCTTGCTGTTAATGCTGGTCGCCAGTGTTTTGTTCATCATCAGTCTGGTCAATTTCTACAAGGCAAGCAGAACGAAGCTGAAATCCGACTACTCGAAAGCCTTCCGCTTTTCCGGAAACGGCTTCTTGTTGCTCGGCATTTTGGAAGCGGCTCTGGTTGCTCTTGTAGGACCGGGCTTAAAGATGAACGCGATGTTTGCAGCTTTGTTTTTTATTTTGCTCGGAGCTGCAGCCTCGTACATTGGCGAGAAACTAAAGCCAAAGCCGAATGGCAGGAAGTAAGGTCAAACCCTGTGAATACTAAGTAAGCAAAGAGCCGCTGTTTGACTGACTTCTCGGCTCTTTGTTCTTTTTTTGTGGCTACTATCGAAAGTCGCAGAGCGGGCTTTTTTTGAGTTGTGAAAGCGCCAGGGGGTTGCGAATTTTCTCTTTGCCAGGGCCAATTGAATTCCTGGGAATTCAATTGGTGACATTCGTGTTTTGTGGCTGGAAACGCCCATTCTCTGGCAGCACTGACTTTGGCTCTGAGCGCTCGAAATGCCTAAAACCTATGTGCGACAAGGACTCTACACGTACAATTGAATTCCTGGGAATTCAATTGGTGAGGTGAAACGCGAAATTTGCATACCCTAACGGAAAACCGAATTTTTCAGCGGCTGCCGGCGAAAAATTGATTCAACTCCACTCGACGCGATCCATTTGCGGCTCGGATGAAATAAGCTGGTCGATTTCGATAAAGATCTTCTTCGCCAGCGCCTCGCCTTCTTTGCCTTTAAACCATTGCCCGGGATCTAGATTGTTTTTCTCGAACTCGACTGCGACACCCCATTCCGGCAATTCATCAACCTCTCCCATGTCTCCGACCGCATAGGCGACTGCAACCCACACCGCCAGTTTCTGCTGTTTTATCCAGAAGCCCCAACCATAATCTTCTTGAATTACTTCGTCGCAATCGAAGCCCATTGGCTTCAAGCGCGAGTGCAACCATTTTGCGAATTGGCTGCCGGGCATTCCATTATTGAAATTGCGGTCGCCTTCGAGAGCTGTTGAAAACATTTGGGTTTTGACGCGCAGGCTGAGCATGTTTTGAAAATCCTTGTCGTCAGTGAAGGACGTAGAAGTCGCATCATCTTAGCAAATTAAAAGCCCCCCACTCTCGTGAAGGGCTCCCCCGTATAAAGACCGGATAATTTTCTTTGCAGAGATATTCGAGAATACCGAGATTATCTGCGCAGAATGCGTTTGGCGGCTGGCACTGTTGCGCACAGTTTGGCTATATCGCAATCGAGAACGTCGCCGGTGTGCAGCATCGGTTTGTAGTTCGGGTGAACATCCGTGCGCACTGCATTGTTTTGCGCGATGAGTTCGATCGTTGCCGCCATGATTTCGTTGTTGGTCGGCTTGTCCGCCGGGTTAAGACTGAGCAAGCGTTTGGCGACGTGCCAATAACCTTCACCCTGACGGATTTCGAAGATGTTCTTCGGTACATCTATGCATCCTTCCGGGTTGTCGGCGCAATCTTTCTCCGGCTCGACAGCATCTGTCGCAGGCTTCTCATCCAGCTCTTCGCAAGCTGTTTTTTCTGTGAAATTTTCGTCTACCGGCGCTGTCTTCGAATGATACATCTCATCGGCAGCTTCATAGTTGTCTTTCAGATCCTGTCCGGCGCCAGTAGTCGTCATGTTGAGCGCATCGAAATTGCCTTTGCGAGCCAGTTTGTTAATCTGGAAACCATCTCCGGCCTGATTCCATCTTTGCTCGCCGGCCAAAATGCTTTCGACAAAGGCGGCGTTTTTATCGTTGTAGATGGCGTCGGGATTGTCTCTGCGTCTGTCGTATTCATCGAGATACATCTGCATTTCGCGAACGGTGACGCGGCCGTTTCTGTTTTTCGAGTTGATGTGCTCGAGCAATGTTCTTTGATCGCATTCGTCTTGCTGAAAGAGCGGTTCCATTGAATGGCGGGCGTCTTCCTGACGCTCGGCTTTGCGATTGCTTCTGTCTTCGCGTCTGAGATATTTGTCGATATCTTCGTGCTCGATTACTTTGCGAGTGTTGCCATGGTTAGTGGCGCGAGCGACTTCGAAGAAGAAGTCTTTTTTGCCCGCGTTGTTGTCGAAGTAATTTGCAAATACTTCATTGTGACCTTGCTCTTGCCTGATTTCGCTGTGAGTCAGCATGCCGTCAGGTCCGGGCAAGTGGCCCGTTTTCCGTCCTTGAGTGTCTAGTTGTTGAAAATTGTCTTTTAAATATGCTACCGAAAGTCCTGCCAAAAGCCCTCTGCGAGAGAGTTCGTCGGTCATGTCTTGCCATTGTTTGGCGACTTTTGCCTGATCGACTTGTTGGTCCGGGGAGCAAAGGCGCTCGTTTTCTAGAAGTGTGTCGTAGCCGTCTTGCAGTTTTTGATATGCACGCTCATAACTGCCTGGTCCGTTGTCGGTTGCGATGTTCGAAACTTCTTCAACGATGCGTGATGGATTACTCATGGTCAGTGAACTCCGTATGTGTTCGGGGGGTGCATTCAATTTGCGCTTGTTACATCACACTCAGATAACAATTGACCTGTTTTGCTGCGTATTTTGCCCACAGCTTGAGGGTTTGCGCGGTCGATTGATCGCAGGAAAAGCGCGCAGCGCGCGCTGAAAAAGAGTGGTTTCCAGGCGAAGAAGGAAAAACAGCCGCCTTGTGGGCGACTGTTTCTCTGGATCGGCTAACTTTATAAACTTGTTTCGCGATTTTGCTTTTCTACGGCAAATTGACTATGGATTTTTCTGCTGCAAATTGATCATGGTTTTTTCTGCGGCAAGTTTCTTCGTGCTTTTTCAACTGCGACTCAGTTCGTGCCTTCGCTTTCCATCAGCGATTTGACCAGCGTGTGAAACTCAGGCAAATATCGATGCGCATAGAAAGGTGCAAGGTGACTGTAGTGATGCCTTAGAATGCGACCGATGATGCGGCGGTCGGAACGCGCGCCCTGGCAAAATGCTTTCAACAAAGGTAGAACTGCTTTTTCGTGTTTCATCCAGCCAAGCAGATGGGCGGCGGCTCTTCGCGTGTCGTCGTTGTCCGAATTCAACTCGCTTTCGAGTGTGGAAAAACCTGCTTTTTTAGCGATAACCTTCAGACCTTGCTTGGCGCGATTGACGGAGAAAAATCCGCTGCCCGTGTCGAGATTTTCGACCAGATGTTTCGTGACGATGCGCCTGTTCTCGGGCGACTTCGACGAATACTCGATTGCATATTGAAGCAATGGAACTTCCCACGCCTTCAACTTCATTGCCGTCGGCATCGAGTTGGCGGTCGAACCGCGCAGGAGCTTTTGCATGATGCGCAATGCCCGGTCGAATGCTTCCTTGCGAATGGTATCCAGAGGGGCGATCTCTGCCAGATGTTTGGTCACGATCAACTCTTGCTCAAGTGTGAGAACAGTGCTGCGGTTCGCTTCCGGCTGCGTGGTTACGGGCGTGAAGACGGGCTGCTGGACAAAGGGAGGGATGTATTGCGCGTGAAAGGCCGAAGCCGCTGCTTCAGTCATCTGAAGACTCCTTGGAGGGACCAACGGGGATGCGTTTTTCTGGTCTCGGTGCGTCCAATGTATGCGCGCAACATAACATTCACATCACACGGCGCTAAACGCG
>JADYYD010000174.1 GCA_020853845.1 Candidatus Melainabacteria bacterium | reverse complement strand
CATGCGAAAATTGCGAACAAGCGAAATGACTACCTGCACAAGTTATCGACAAACATCAGCAAGAGCCACGTTGTAATTTGTCTTGAAGACTTAAAAGTGCAGAAAATGACCAGATCCGCAAAAGGTACAAGGGAAAAGCCAGGCAAGAATGTTGGTGCGAAATCTGGTTTAAATCGAAGTATTTTGGACCAGGGATGGTATGAGTTCAAGCGACAACTGATGTACAAACAGGCATGGCGCGGTGGTTACGTAGTTTTGGTTAACCCCAAATACAGCAGTCAGCAATGCTCAAACTGCGGCTTCACAAGCGCCGAGAATCGAAGAACGCAGGCTAACTTTAATTGCATCGGTTGCAACTATGTTTTCAATGCCGACTGGAATGCGGCAAAAAACATTCTTGCGGCGGGGCGCGCCGCAATCGCCTGTGGAGATATCGGGCAGGATACTGCCTGAGCCCAGGAATCTCTCGCCCTTCAGGGCGAAGAGGACGTCAACCAAACGTTCTTGCCCTCCTGCGACAGAGGGAGTGCAGCTTTTGCGATACTGGTAAGTGAACGTTGCGTTTTTGCGAAAATGGCAATTTTTATCATGCCTGCAAGAGATCCAATCAAACCATTTTTCCTCTGCCTGACTGCATGTGCGGTTTTGTCAGGTCTTGCCGCATCGGCTGAGGACGATGGGCAAAGACAGGCGGACGCGCAAGATACTCCTGCCCAGAGTGGCGATTCGGCTAATTTTGCAAACTCGTCGAACTCTTCTGACTCATCCGGCGGCAATATGGAACCGGTCGGCGAAATCCAGCCTTCAGAAATCCAGCCTTCAGAAATCCCACCTTCAGAAATCCCGCCGGGCGAAACTCAAGCGACCGAGTCACCTGAAGCGCAGGCTAATTCTGCGTTGCCGGAAGCGCCGCCTGCCGAGTTGCCGTCCGGCCAGCCGTCTCAAGAAGCCAGCGAAGCGAGCCCGACCGGACAGGCAAAAGGCAAGGAGCAACTTATCGAAAGTCTGCGCGATGTATTTCCGATCAACGGGAATCCATTGAAGGATTTGTTTACCCCTCAGCCCCAGTACGTCACCCCCCAAACCCTGATGAATCCGCAGCCTAAAGCTCCTTTCGCCGGTGAAGCGAATCCGTTGAAAGGGCTTTTCACGCCGCAGCCTCAGTACGTCACCCCCCAGACATTGATGAATCCGGAGCCCTCGCCGCCGGGCGGCGAAATTAATCATTTTAAGGGCATGTTCACGGCTCAGCCGCAGTACCCGACTTCGCAAACTCTCATGAATCCTCATGCGCTGCCGCGCTACTACGTGAAAGAAAGGCTGCCGGAGCACTTTTTCGAAAAAGCGGTTAATGGCAAGGGCGCTGACGGGCAAAAGGCGGAAACGCCCTTGGGACCGGCGAAATCAACGGACGCAAACACGGCGGGCAGCGCTCATCCTCTCAGACAGGCGTTGCTTTTGCTAAACAGCGGTCGCGAGCAAGATGCCATCCGACTGATTGACCGTATGTTGGTTCAAACCCCGGGAAACTTTCAGGCGCGCTATGTGCGGGCCGTCGCACTGGTACGGTTGCGGCGTTTTGCCGAGGCTTCTGAGGAATATAAAACCATCCTGCGCTTTTCGCCGGACCTGGCGCTGAGGAAGCTGGCCCAGGAAGGGATTACGAAATTGGGAGTATAAATCCGGCACCGGCGTCATTTGTCTGAAATGAGTCTCAAAGCTTAAGAACTTGGCGGTTGTCAACAGGAAAGGATATGCTGGTTGCAGATGCCGGATTTTAAGGTTGTTCAGTGAACCGAATTAGTACGGGCCCGTCCGATAGAAAAGTTCTTTCCAAAGAGCACGTTGTGAATTTCAGCGTGGCTGCAGGATCGCTTTGGCTGATGCGCCATTTGCTTTTCGGAATGCTTTTCTATTTCATGATCTGTCATATCCCAGGCATTATGGTGAAAGCCGATTTGCTTGGCTGTGTCTGTATTTCTCTTCTGCTCTCGACTGGCTTTTACATCTCAGTTTTCGCCATCACCGCACTTTTGAGTCTAAGCTGGGTTACTTATCGTCTCTACAAAGACTCCGAGGAATTTCTTGCCGGCGATTCGCCCAAGATGGACTGGTTGAAAGATAAGAGATTCACCGTGCCGTTTTTCATTTTAGGAATCATTACCAACGCACTTATATTGAAAGTCTTTTCCAGTTTCTATCCGAATATGATTCTGGTGGATAGCTGGAATGCCGCTTTCCTGGCTGGTCTGGTTATGGTCATTGCCAATCGTTCCTTGAATGCATTGCAGAAAAACGTCGTCAAACTTTCATTGCTCGACGACGTAAATAATCTGACTCGCAGTGCTTGATTAGAGTACTGCTGTTTCTCTGTAGGCGCCGTGCACTTCGCGCATGGCATCGCAGATTTCGCCTGTGGTTGCGTAGGTTTTTACTGCTTCCAAAATGAATGGGAAGCTGTTCTCACCAGTGCGCAATGCATCCTTCAGTTTTTCCAGCGAGGCGTCGACGGCCTTTTGATCGCGTCTTGCTTTCAGTTTTTTCAATCTTTCGACTTGACGTTCTTGATACTGGCGGCCGATCTTGAGGATATCGATGCCCGGTCCTTCCGCTTCTTCGGTGAAGCCGTTCAGTCCGACAAAGATGCGGTCTTTCGAATCCAATTTTTGCTGGAATTGATATGCGGAGTCGCCGATTTCCTTCATGAAGAAACCTTTTTCGATACCGGATATGACACCACCGATGGCTTCAATCTTGTCGAAATATTCTTCTGCCTGACGCTCTAACTCATCGGTGAGCCACTCGACGAAATACGAGCCGGCCAGGGGATCGGCGACGTTGGTGACACCGGTTTCGAAAGCGATGATTTGCTGAGTGCGCAAAGCGATGTGCGCTGCTTTTTCGGTGGGCAGCCCGAGCACCTCATCCATGGAATTAGTATGCAGCGATTGCGTGCCTCCCAGAACACCTGCCAGAGCTTCAATGGCGGTGCGAACGATGTTGTTCTCCGGCTGAGGCGCAGTCAGACTGCAACCGGCGGTTTGGGTGTGAAAACGCAATTTGAGCGAGCGCTCGTCTTTGGCGCCGTAACGATCGCGCATGCGGCGTGCCCAAATTCTTCTGGCGGCACGATATTTAGCGATCTCTTCAAAGAAATCGATGTGCGCATTGAAGAAGAAGGAAAGGCGCGGAACGAAATCATCAACTTTGAGACCGGCTTCAATGCCTGCGTCCACGTAAGCAAATCCATCCGCCAGAGTGAAAGCCAATTCTTGCGCCGCCGTAGCTCCGGCTTCGCGAATGTGATAACCGGATACTGAAATGTGATTCCATTTAGGCACTTCATTGGTGCAGAACACCATCATGTCCTGGATCAGCTTGAGAGCCGGACGAGGCGGAATCAGGTATGTCTTTTGAGCGATGTACTCTTTGAAGATGTCGTTCTGCAGAGTTCCATTCAGTTTGCTGAGGTCGAAACCACGATTCTGAGCGTTGGCCAGGAACATGGCAAAAACAATAACGGCAGGTCCGTTGATGGTCATGGAGGTGGAAACTTTGTCCAGCGGCAGATCCTGATAAAGGATTTCCATGTCCTCGAGGCTGTCGACAGCGACGCCGCAGACACCCACTTCACCGTCCGACTTGGGATGATCTGAGTCGTAGCCCATTAATGTCGGCAAATCGAATGCTGTAGAAAGACCTGTCTGACCTTGCGAAAGCAAATATTTGAAACGGGCATTTGTTTCTTCCGGTCCGCCGAAGCCTGCAAACTGGCGCATTGTCCATACTTTGCCGCGATACATATTGTTGTGAATGCCGCGGGTATAAGGAAACGCACCCGGCTCGTTCAGCTTCTCGTCGTAATTCCAGTCTTTGAGATCTTCTTTCGTGTAGACGGTCTTGAGCGGAATGCCGGAGATGGTTTCGAAAGTTTTCTCCGCTTTAGGTTTTGTCAGTTCTTTGACCATTTGTCCGCTCCTGATAGCCTTTGAATTTCTTGCCGCAATATATGAGTTATGATCACGAGTTGTCAGTCTCAGTCTACAACACGGATCTGTGGCTGTAATCTTTTCATAATCGAGGTGCTCTTGTCATGACATCGGCTGCGTCGGCTAAATCGGCTCGGGAATCGAAAACCTCAGGTCCGGAACTCATCAAAGCCATACTGCAAAGCAAGGCGCCCATTGCGGTTTCCGCTCCTACCGGCACGAATTTGAATGCCAAAGGCTGGGTGCAGGAAGCAGCCTTGAGAATGCTTTTGAACAACCTGGACAAAGAGGTGGCCGAGCGCCCTGAAGATCTCGTCGTTTATGGCGGCTCCGGAAAGGCTGCTCGCAACTGGGATTGTTTCAAAACAATCGTGAAGGAGTTAGTCGAACTCGAGAATGATGAAACTTTGCTAGTCCAGTCCGGAAAGCCGGTCGGCAAGTTCAGAACTCATGAAGACGCACCGCGCGTTTTGATTGCCAATTCGAATCTCGTCGGCAACTGGGCTAATTGGAATTATTTCCGCGATTTGGAACAGAAAGGTTTGATCATGTTCGGTCAAATGACTGCTGGTTCCTGGATCTACATCGGTACGCAAGGCATTCTGCAAGGCACTTATGAAACATTCGCCGCTCTGGCGAAGAAACATTTCAACGGTTCGCTCAAAGGCAAAATCGTTCTTACTGCCGGTCTCGGCGGCATGGGCGGCGCCCAGCCGTTGGCAGTAACAATGAACGACGGCATCGCCATCTGTGTGGAAGTGGACGAAAGCCGCATCGACAGGCGATTGGAAACGAAATACCTGGATGTAAAAGCCTTCAATTTGGAGCATGCGCTGAAACTGGCCAATGAAGCGAAGGAAAAAGGAAAACCGCTGTCTATCGGTCTTCTAGGCAATGCCGCGGAGATTTTGCCTGAACTTCTGAAGCTTGGTTTTGTGCCTGATGCACTTACCGATCAAACATCCGCTCATGATCCTCTGACCGGATACGTGCCCAGGGGCTATTCTTTGGAACAGGCTGCTGCACTTCGTTCCAGCGATCCGGCGAAATATGTGGAACTGTCGACGCAATCAATTGTCGAACATGTGGAAGCGATGCTCGAGTTTCAAAAACGTGGTGCCATCACATTCGACTACGGTAATAACATCCGGCAAGTCGCATACGATAAAGGTGTCAAAAACGCCTTTGATTTCCCCGGTTTCGTCCCTGCTTACATTCGCCCTCTCTTTTGCGAGGGCAAAGGCCCATTCCGTTGGGCGGCTCTTTCAGGCGATCCGCAAGATATCGACCGAATTGACAAAGCCATTCTGGAAAATTTCAGCGGCAATAAAGAGCTCTGCAAATGGATCACGATGGCCAATGAAAAGGTCGCATTCCAGGGACTTCCGGCCCGTATTTGTTGGCTAGGATACGGCGATCGCGCCAAACTCGGCATGATTATCAATAAGCTTGTGGCTTCGGGCGAAGTAAAAGCACCGATTGTGATTGGTCGCGATCACCTTGATGCCGGTTCGGTTGCTTCACCGAATCGCGAAACCGAATCGATGAAAGACGGTTCGGATGCCATTGCCGATTGGGTTTACCTAAACGCCATGATCAATGCCGTCGGCGGCGCCAGTTGGGTCTCGCTGCACCATGGCGGTGGCGTCGGCATCGGCTATTCGTTGCACGCCGGTCAAGTGATTGTGGCTGATGGCACAATCGATGCCGATCGCCGCTTGCAACGCGTGCTCACTACCGATCCGGGCATGGGCGTGATCAGGCACGCAGACGCCGGCTATGAAGAAGCGAAGTCTTTCGCCAAGAAGGCAGGCGTACATATTCCGATGAAGCAGGACTAAATAAAGCACTGCTAATTTTGCTTAAGCTTAAGTCGAGCCTTTATTCGTATGAGCGCCGGATGCGCGCTTAATATGAAAGCGGCCCACTCGGCATATCTTCAGTATGGACCCGGCAGGCAATAGTGTTCCGGCGGGATATCAAGGGTTTTACTTCCAATTAAATTACTTTTTGCCTGCCACTTCACTTCCTTTAGCGTCCGCATTATATGATCGGTAGCGTCAGGAAAAGTTTCGTCAAATCCTCTCAGGTTCTAGCTTTTCACTGATTCATCAGCCAGCCGGCTAAGGTGTTCAAAAAATGGCCCGTCTCGTTCAAAAGTTTGGTGGCACGTCGGTAGCAGACGTCAAAAAAATCCGCAAAGCAGCAGAGATTGCGGTAAAAAACGCATCCGAAGGAAATGAAGTAGCGGTCGTGGTTTCGGCCATGGGCCACACCACCGATCATTTGATTACGATGGCTGAGGAAATTTCCGACAACCCGGATGCTCGCGAAATGGACATGCTTCTTTCTACGGGCGAGCAGGTTTCAATCGCTCTCATGTCTATGGCGATTCAATCGATGGGCTGGCAGGCGCGTTCTTTCACAGGACAGCAAGCGGGCATCATCACAGGCGCCAGTCACGGCACTGCCAAAATTCGCGAGATTCGCCCTGATAAGGTCGAGTCCAGCTTGAAGCGTGGTGAAATCGCTGTTGTCGCCGGTTTTCAGGGAATTACCGAAGGAAATGACATAACCACTTTGGGACGGGGCGGCTCCGATACGACTGCTGTGGCGCTGGCGGGCGCAATCTGCGCAGAGCGCTGCGATATTTACACTGATGTCGCCGGTGTCTATACCTGCGACCCGAGAATTGTTCCGGAAGCGCGCAGGCTCTCGGCTATAAGCTATGAAGAGATGCTGGAGCTGGCTGCGACCGGCGCACAAGTCATGAATGCGCGCTCTATAGAGATGGCGATGGACAGCCATGTGCCGATAAGAGTGCGCTCTACCTTCCAGCCTGAGGATTCCGGCACGCTTATCACCAATCGTCTGGTGGCGCCTGAATACACAGTTTGCGGTCTGTCGCTTGATTTAAACCAGGCTTCCATAAACCTCAAGTGCCCCGCACAAGACGTCGATGCGAAGCGCGTCGAGGGTGTTTCATCACTGTTTACTCGCCTGCAGGAATTGAATATTTCCACCGACATGGTCATGCTCCTGGCGCGCGAAGACGAGCCCTGCCAGGAGTTTGCCTTCACTGTAGAGAAGCGTTCCGTGCCTCGCGTTCTTTCGATAATCGAATCACTCGGTAAGACGCTCGGCTCACCGCACATCCACTGCGATACGGATATTGCACGTATTTCCGTGGTGGGAAGACGTTTGACCAGCAGGCCAGAAGTCGTAGCCACTGTTTTCGATCAGTTGAGCAGTGCGTCGATTCCTGTATTGATGGTCACTTCCGCCGACTTGAGAGTGAGCATAGTGGTGCCGGCAAGTTACGCAAAAGATGCTGTCAGGCTGGTTCACGAACGTTTTAATCTTGCCGATGTTTCGATGGATTTCTCTCCCGGTCCTGCTTGACTGTCTTGTACAAGTCTCAATAGTTCAACCTTTCCGGCTTTTGAATACAAAACTTCGCTCAAATAGATTTGCCGATGGCAGGCGTTTAAAATAAAGAGTTTCTCAAGCGAAGTACCGTGCCCAGAGGTGTATATGCCATCATTCGACAATTTCTTCAGCAAGGTCAAAGACGCAGCCAAAGATGCCGCTGACAAAACCGGCAAACAGGCGAAGATTGCCAAGCTCAGAATCAATATCAAAACTCTTGATATGGAAAAGAACAGACATTTCCAAACCATCGGTCTGCGCACTTTCATTCTCTGGACCGAATCCAGATCGCTGGATGGTCTAGTCGATCGTGTTCATGACGAGCTCACTCAAATCGAAAGAGCAGAAGCAAGAATCAAAGAATTGGAAGAAGAGATCTCAGAAATCCACGCCGGTTCCGTCGATGTTAGCGACGTCACCGAAGAAGAAGGCGAGAAGCAGTCCTAAAGGAGCAAAATGCAGGATCACAAGCTGTTCAAAACAAAAAGCCTCGCTTTGTCGCTTGTTCTTGCATCATCACTTTTGCCGCATGGTTTATCCGGTGCGGTGCAAGCGGATACGATTTCGCCTAATATCACATCCGGTGGCAGAGTCTATTCGGAAGAAAAACCGAATAAGGCATTTTTCGGAACCGGCATGAGCGGCAGGCTCAGCGAAGCGTCGTACCTCAGATTCATGGGAGAGCAGGCACTTGATGATGGCGATTTGCCTGCTGCACTTCAGAAACTGAGCAAAGCGGTTCAGCTCGATGCCGGCGATCCTACCGGTCATTTATTGTTCGCGCGCGCCATGACGATGAAGATCAATCGCGCTTTGAAAAAAGGCGAAGATGTCGATAGCGATTTGCTGGACGATTGCATAGCTGAGTGGAAGCTGCTTGCCAGGCATGATGCGGATACATCGGAGCAAGCGGAAGCTAAAGTTCAATGCAGAAGGCTGACGAAAATCGCCAAACTTTTGAATGCGCAAATGGAAGGCAAGGTCGCCGTGAAAAAACGCGGACTTTTCTTCGGGCGTCTGGCACGCAATGACGGCGGCAGCAAAACCGCCAGAGAGAAAATCAAACTGGCAGACAAAGAGAGACCGGATAAAGACGAAGAGAAGTCGGAAGATCTCTAAGACTTCGCTGTTGCCTTTACTTTGTCAGAGCTCTTCGCTGATGCGCCGTAGATTGGTGTCAGCCAGTCCGAATATTTCTTGTGCTCGCCTCTGCACATCGCGACGTAGAATTCGCGGATCTTGTTGGTCATCTCGCCGCACTGACCGCCCGAGATTTCGCGCTTGTCGATCTCGATAATGGGGGCGATTTGCGCGCCGGTTCCGCAAAAGAAAAGCTCGTCGGCGGTGTAGAGTTCGCTTCTGTCTATTTGCCGGGCAATGCATTCATATCCGAATTCGGCTTGCGCAAATTCCATGATGCTATTGCGGGTGATGCCTTCGAGAATATTCTCAGTGGTAGGTGTTGTGATCAATTTACCGTTTTTCACCATGAATAGATTCATGGCGCTGCCTTCGGATACGTGACCGTTTTCCGATAGCACTATGCACTCGTCGAAGCCGGCGAGAATGGCGTCGGTTTTAGCCAGAGCTGTATTTGCATAGGCTCCGACGATTTTTCCGCGTGCCGGTATGGCGTTGTCCTCAACGCGTCTCCACGAGGAGACTTGCACTTTCAGTCCCGGTGCGCCGTGGAAATAATCACCGAAAGGCACGGTAAACATGCACATGTCGCTCGGGTTGTCCTCGAGGCTTGGACCGACTCTCTGTCCGGTTTTGTATGCGGCAGGACGCAGGTAAGTGTCGGTCTTAGGCTCGTTTTTGCGCAAAAGCTCGACTGAGATTTTGCACAATTCATCGACAGAATATTTGACGTCATCGAGGTGCATGATCTTCATCGAGTCTTTCATGCGCACGAAGTGTTCTCTCAAACGAAACAAATACATCTCGCCGTGGGCTTCGTTCCAGTACCCTCGAATGCCTTCAAAAACAGCAGTTCCATACATGAACGAGTGGTTCATGATACTGATTTTGGCGTTCTCCAGCGGGACGAAGTTACCTTCGAAGAAAGCGTATTTGTGCGTTTTGCTCACTTACCTACCCTCTTGTGTTTACCGTGTTTCTATATCTGACCTTTGCAGAATTGAATTCGATCTTCAACCAACTTGCGTTGGCCAGAGCTTGGCTTGAGTTCTATATACTTCTCGAAAGACACTACCGCCGATCGATAGTCTTTGTCGCTTTCAAGCATGCAACCAAGCTCGTAATAAGCATCGGCATAATTGGCATCACATTGAATCGCCGCTCTGAATTCACCTTTTGCTTCGTCGAACTTGCCCAATCTTTTGTACGATTTGGCAAGCATATTCCTCAGCTCCGCAGAACTGGGATATTTAGTGACCAGTTTCAAGAAGGCGTCTTGAGCAACTTGATAGTTGCCTTTCTCGAATTCCTGCGTCGCCTGTGCCATCGGCTTGGCATATTTTTCAGCGTCGGATTTTTCAGCAAAAGACGGCGGGCAGAAAACCAGCAACACCGGAAGGAAGGCGCATACGCTCGTTTTCTGCCAGCTTTGATCTTTCATTTACTTGGTTGTCTCTTTTTTGAGGACTGTACCGGAAGTGGTCATGGTCGTTTTCGGTTGAACCGAAATACCGGAGCCACCGCTGTGATCAGGCAAGGGAGTGATGATGACTGCAGTGACATCGGTCGTCACTTTCTTCACCGAATCTCCGACCTTGACGCCGCTGCCTTTGGTGATATCGCCGGTGGCGTTATCCTGGGCGACTTCTCTGATTTTGATAAGAGCGATGGTGCTGCTCATTTCTTTCAATACTTTGCCGGTGACAGGGTCTTTGATGGTTTTGAACGGACGGTCTACCGAGAGGTGATCGCCTGCCGCTATGCCGTTTTGCTTGCCTACGTTGACGATTACTTCGCGGCCGGTAACATCGGCGACGCGACCTTCAACGTTTTGCAATGCCAGTGATTGGTTGTCCGGAATTTTTGCGGCCATTGCGATCAATTGTCCGCCCATCTGCTCAACGGCCTGGTTGGTGGCTTCGCCTGCCAGCGAGGTTCCGAAGTCGGAGCTGTCGACGTCATAGGCGCCGAACGAGCTGGAAGCTTTGGCGGATTCACCGGCGCCGTGCACGGCAGCCAGAATTTCACCGGTGTTGGTGTCGGTTACGGTCGCATCGATGGCTGTTTTTGCTTTTTGCTTGCGCGAACTGCCGTGGAAGCCGCCGAAAAGGCTGCCGACTCCACCGACGTAAGGGATGGAAACAGGGATCGGCACTGAAGGTGCAGAGTATGAAGTGCGCTTGTCTTCAAAACCGAAGGCGGTGATGGTGCCATAAACAACGGCGTCAACACCCAGCATTTTCCCGATTTTGTTGGCAGTCGAGGCATCGGCTCTGTCGCTGACAGAGAAGTTTTGTTCTTTCAAGATCGCGTCCAGGTGCTGGCGATCGATGATCGAATAAGTGCCGTCATTGACCAACTTTGTGATCAAAAGGCTGGCGACCCCTTTACCAAGGTCATATCCGCCCAGAGAACCACTGACTGCGCCGTATTCAAACGGCAGGACGGCGATTCTGCGCTTGGGACCAGCCATAGCCGCCTGCGGTATGAGAGCCGCCGCGAACAGCGTAATGATTGCGCCCAGGGCAATCGTCCTTCTTCCTTTCATTTACACACTCCTTAAATCCAATTTTGAGACCGTCTTAAATGACTCCGATAGCCAAATGCTCGCTTTCAAATGTTTCTTTTACTACTTAGCATTTCGAGTTGGTTTTCCGCTTGAAAAGCCGCAGCATCTGATCAAATAAGAAGTACGATGCGACTTTGCAATTTAGGAGCTCTTTGACGGTCTTTTCGACGAATCATGAGTCCACATTCTAGGAGCTTCCGCTCTCACCCCGCTCCGACTTGTCAGCCGGAGGGTCGGCTCCCGGCACAAAGGCTTATCAGGAGCGAGGCTTAGTCTACTTGATAGGTGTATTTATTAAAAGGCGATTCTTATAAGAACGGCTCGCCGTCAGTATATTGATCTATGGGTGGATCGGATGTCTACGACGGGAAGAGCGCTGAAATTCCGCCCCGATGCAGCCTCAGCCGGACCGAGACTTTAGTGCCGGTCTGTTAATTTCTCCTTCATGTCGCTTATTTGCGACCTCTGTATTGCGCCATCAGCGCCATGGCGTTGCGATAACGCTTGGAGTGTTTATTTACCTGTTTGAGAACGATCACGGCTTGCCCGTAGGCGCCGGCTCTGGCTTTCGCTTTTGCTGTGTTAATGAAGCTCATCGCTTCTTTTTCCATTGCATATTCGTCCATCAAGTCACGCACGGCACGAAAGCGGGGCGATTCGGGACCGATCGGACGCAAAATAGCGGAAGCTTCATCGTACTTGTCTTCATCCGCTTTCATCTCGGCTTCGATAATTTTCTTGCGAGTCTCTATTTCGATTTCAACCGCCTGCTGAATGGGCGGCATCGAACGGTCGCTGACAGCCTGAATGACATCTCTGGCGGCGTTGTCTACAAGGCGCTTGTTGAGCTGCTGCCCAGGTACCACGTAGTCCTGGTTGTATTTCTGCACCGATGAGGTGGTAATCACCTGCCCATCACGGGTTTTGACGGTTACCGTTCCGTTATATCTAATCTGACCCGTATTCTGGTCGGTTTTCTCTGTAATAGTACAGACCACGAACCAATCCGGATTTACAGTGCTGATGACGACGTCCTGGGAGTTGGAAAGACCCATGTTGAGGCGATCGCAGACCTCCTGCTCGATGCCGCTCTGACCGCCCGGCGTGATGGACATGCGCACCGGCGGAATTGCGGCGTCGGCGGGAATGGAAAGGCCCAGCCAGAAAGCGCACACCGAAGCCAATAAAAGGACTTTTCCTTTCACCCTGCTTGCAAACATCATCTATACCTCAACCAACTGGAATCGATTTGAAAAGCGAAAGCTTGCCGAAACGAAGAGTTAGTATAAACCGTCTAGAAGAGTTCAATCCAGGCGATTCTTCCGTTTTCGCTTCCGGCTTGGGCCGCCAATCTAACTCCATCGCTCTCATAGATCTCGGTGCCGACATCATGCCGAACCCAGCGAAGATTTTGAAAAACAGTTTCAGCATCATTCAGTGTTTCAGGAATGATTTTCTCTTGCGCCAAATCCCCGGACATCCACAGTTTTGAAACAATCCCATGCTGCTCGATGGTAGTCACGCGGATAAGACCTTGTCTGAAATCGAAGGAAAAACCGTTGATCATCTCCGACACTTCACAGGTCCCGCCCAGTTTCTGAATCGCGTCTTTAATAGCCGTGCGGCCTGGCACTATGCCTCGCCAGCCATCGCCGCGCTGCCACCGTTTTTCTAAAGAGGGAGAATAGACTTCGTTCATTTTTTCTTCTCCGGGTTTCTGATTCTTTCTTCGAATGCGGCAATTTCGGCGCGCGCTTCAGGTGTATTTTTGACCAACTTTCCCGATACCGAGCGAACATAATTCGGCTCGCCGCCTGCCGCCTTTCCGTATCGCAGCGTTATTTCATCCTGATCATGTTCTTTGACTGCATCGTAAAGTCTGGGGCTGTCTTGCAACAATTCCGTGCGGCGTTTTTCATTGACTCTGTATTTCATTCCGCCTTCGGCAAACATTTCCAGAGGATTGACGAAATAGCGAGTGGACGGCTTGACCGCGGCCAGATCACGAATTTGATCGAGCGTAAAATGCTTCGCCTCTTTGACTTTCGATACCGCATCGCCTTCTGCATCTTGCAGACCACCATGTTTTCCGCAGGCACACCATTTGAATTCGTCTTTGCAGTGATCTTGATCGCGTCTGTACAACTCGCTCTGTTTGCCCGTAAAGATCCACTTTGTCTCGTGTGTTCTTGGATCTTCAAAAGGCATCCAGCCGAGTTTGCGAGCCCACTTTTCTTTGACACTTGCCGTATTCCAATTTGAATTGTGCTGGGCATTGTGCATTAATTCATGGTGCGTCACCGCTTCGATGCTGTAGAGATGATGCTTGCCCATGCGGTCGGCATCAGCTTCCGTGATTGGTTTGCCATCATTGGCGCCTGGCTCGAAATACACAGCCTGGTGATTGTTTTTATCCTGTTGAATGAAATATGCCAGAGCCGGATCGCCTTTGTAATAGTTTGCGCTCAGAAAGTAGAACTTCACTCCATCGCCACCACCCTTCGTCAATTGGCTTGGTTGCGCCTTGTACAAAGCTGCCTCGATGCCGTGCAATTCGGCAAGATTGGCACTGCGGGATTTGATCATTCCGCCGCGTTCCCAACTGCAGTCGTCTTTTTGAATCCATTGTTTGATCACATCTTCGCCTTCTAAAGCAAATGTGACTTTGAATGTTTTAGTGAGCTCCGCCATTTTTTCATTTCTGAGCTTAACCAGCTCAGCTTCGGCTTTTTCGATGCCTTTGGCGTTTGCATCCGTAGTCAGGAGTTCTTTGTCCTGACCGTTCACTTTCAGAATGTAGACGTGCTTGTCGCCGCGCGTTTCCACTGTGACGCCGTGTTTCTTCTCGAACTTTTGCGTATCAGTAAGCGGAGCTTGTTTCTCTCCTGCTTCTTTTCGCTCAAGCGCGCGTGGAAGTCCGCAAAGGGCACCTTCCTCTTTCAATTTGTCCGGAGCTTCGGACGAGACTCGAGAGTTGGCTTTGTTTTCCGCGGCAAAAGGGGTTTCGGGAAGTTGAAGCATAGATGCGTCCACCATAAAGACGAAAATCTACACTTCTATCCAGCCTGCTCATCATAGGGCGGGCATCAGCGGATGTCGATACGCGGAATTCCCATGGCAGATTAAACTCGTTGCCTGAGAAATCTATTTCTTCAGTTTCAACAAATCGGCTTTGAAGTCTTCCACGCTTGCATATCGCTCATCAAGCCTGGTAGCAGTGGCTTTCATAACTATAAGATCCAGCTCTGTGGAAACATCTTGCCTGTGATTTTGAGGAGATGATTGGCTTATCGGCTCAGGTTCTTTTCCTGTAAGCAGGTAAAACATCGTTCCACCCAGAGAATAGATGTCGCTCTGGGGAGTCGGTTTGCCTCTGAACTGCTCGGCAGGGATGTAAGCGTGTTTTCCAACAACTGTGGCGGTCGCGGAAGAATCTACTTGATACGCGACGTTGAAATCCACGAGCTTTACAAAACCGTCTTGCTGCAGCATGAGATTGTCGGGAGTGATATCCCGGTGCACCAGCGATGGTGTCAGCCCGTGCATGTAGGAAAGAATATCCAAGGTTTGAATCGCCCAGTCGATGACTGCTTCTTCCGGCTGTGGACCGCGGCGATCTGTAATGGTTTTGAGCGATTCGCCTGCCACGAAATCGAGAACCAGATAGCCTCGATAGTCCTCAATGAAGGCATCTTTCAATTTGACGATATGCTCGTGATCGAGCTTGTTCAAAATTTCCGCCTCCGCTTTCAGCTTCTCTGCCGTGCGCTCAGCAGTGAGCTGACCTCTGTGGACAGGCAGAACGTATTCTTTGAGAACGACTTCTTGCCCGACCACCAGTTTTTTTCTCTCTTCTTTCGTTGCAGGATCGACCTTCATTATGTGGCGTGCTTCTTTGTTTCCCATCGAAACTTCCACTTTGCCGTCGACGCCCTCCTTGCCGTAGGCGGATTCAGGTATTGTGTCTTTTTCTACGATGGCGAGATAGGCTGTTCCCTGCCCGCCACCGCCGATAGTGCCGACCACTCGGTACATCCCGTCGCAAACAAGCATGTCCTTTTCCAGAAGACCGCTGCGGGTTCTGTCTGTTGCTTTCGAGAAGTATTTGAGCCAAAGCTCAGTGTACGATTCATCAGTGGCAAAAGCAGGGTCGACATTGAATTTTGCTTTGGGCGCATGTTCTTTTATCAGGCTGAAGAAACTGCCGACATTGTTTTTAGCGGTGATGTCGGAAAGTTTGAGCCGGAAAACATTGCCTTCATTTGTAGTGAGCAGAAAGACCGGCTGGCGACCGTGGAAAATGTCCCACTTCCAGATCTGATCGACACTTTTGATGGCGGTCCATTTGAAGGCAAGATTGATCGGTCCTGAATATTCGAGCATCAAATGGCTGTCTGTCCAATCTAATTCTCTCGATTTTGCCGAGCGGGCAATGTAGGTCGCGAAAGCGGTTGTGAGCGCGCAACCGAAAGCCGCCCACGGCAAAAGGTTCAAGACCTGCGTCATGTTGTTGACGTTCTTGAAATTATGACCGCCGAGAAATGGACTGAGAAGACCGGAAAAATCAAGCTCTACAGGAGGCACGCCCGGATTCTGTTTTTGAAAATACATGAACGCCGCCATCGCCAGCAAAATGCACAAGCCGCCGACAAGGTATACGAAAGCGTGTTGCGCCAACTCGAAAAATTGATTAATACCTTCCCAGCTACGGTTCGAGGCGGCAACAGCTTCTTCGTATGGGCTTGCATATGCGGCCGTCGTTGAGCTGTTTTGCGGAGCTTCGTGTTTGCGCACTACAAAATTGTTCGCCTGCTCGCCAATCTCCTCGGTGCTGCTTTCTTGATTTTTTTCCGCTTCGGATTGTTGGTCCGGTGTAACTTTCAAAACCGGTGCTGCCAGAGCTTCCCGCTCATGATCCTTGAAGTGGCTCATTAGTGCTCACCTGCTACGATTTTTTCGGGAGTGCTTAATGTCAAACTTTCTTGCTGATGTTCCTTCGTATACGCTCGCGCCAATGCAACAACGTCATCCGCAGTCTGCAAGCGCTCGTGAGCCTCCATGGCTGTGCATTTTTCAATCAGCTCGTTCAAGGCCGGATATTTTTCTTTCAAATCATCCGGCAGCGACGACTGTGACAGCGGCTCCGGATCATTGCCTGTGGTCAAATAATAGAGCGTGCAGCCCAAAGCATAAATGTCGCTTTGCGTTGTCGCTTTGCCCCTGAATTGCTCGGGTGGAATGTAACACTGCTTGCCGACGAGCGTTCCGGTCGCCGTCCCCAATAGTTCATTGGCTGCGCCAAAGTCAATCAGTTTGATAGAACCGAGTCTGTCCAGAACGATATTGTCCGGCGTGATGTCGCGGTGAATGATAGGCGGATCTTTTTCATGCAGGTAGCTCAGAATCAGCGCCATATCCAAGGCCCAGCGCATGACCAGCCTTTCGCCCTGAGGTCCGTGCTCTTTGACAAAAGCGCGCAAATCAAGACCGTTCACATGCTCTAACATCAGGTAATGCCTTTCGTTTTCGACAAAGTGGTCGAGCACGCGAGCGATATAAGGGTGGTTCAAACCCTGCAGAATTTTTGCTTCGCGCTCGAACATCTCGATTGCTTTGTCTTTCATTGCCGCATCGGAATTAAGCGGCACCACCGCTTCTTTGACGATGACTGAATCACCGAGTTTGTCCTTGCAGAGATAAACAGCGGACAAACCGCCGAACGAAACCTGACCGATGACGGTCAACGTCTCGTTTTTCAGCTTGGCTTTAGCTTCGAGCGGCACGAAAGCCGTGCTGCCGAAGCGACTGGCAAGATCCTGCTCCCAAATAGCTGTAAAACTTCCGTCTGCGCCCGGGGCGGCTTGAGAGTCCGGCATGACGGTTTCAATCGCCTTTTTATCGAAGCTGCATCTGGCTTCAGGCGCATTGGAGCGAACGGCGACGACAAAGTCCTTCAAGTCGTTATTGTTCATTCCAGTCAGTTTGAACCGGGCTTCACCTACTCTGAATTTCAGCCGCAGCTCGTCGTTTTTAAAATCGACGGTCTCCAATTCCGACCACTTCTGACTGCGCGTAAACCCGAGGCTGAGGAAATAACGCCAGGGCAGGATCAATTCCTTTTCAGTGACTACGAACTTAGCGTCCAGGCAGACAAACAGACCGAAAATCCCGACCGCCATAAGACCCATATAGAAAACCAGAAGCCCGGCGAGGTCCTCATAGCCCCTGAAACCGCCGTCGAATATGGCTTTAAGCAGCCACGACGATACATAAATGGACCACAGCCCCCAGACAGGCGAAAGCGCCAGCAGAACCGCAAGACCATTGCGCGCCTGGTCTTCCTTGTAATGGATGTTCAGCTTGGGTTGGAGTTGATGATCCAAGAAATACTTTGAGCCAGATTTGCTAACAGGAACCATTTATATTCCCGCAACTGGGCGCAGTTCCTCGTATTGCCGCAGCGCGGAGGATAAATGCCTCTTAATCTTTACCTTTCCCGCCAGGCTTAAGGGCTCTGGCAGCGGGCATATTTAGTCTTGAATTGGACACTTGGTTTTAGGGGTTCCTGGTTTGAGACGGCGATTGCTGCTCTGCACGATAATCCTCGCTGTAGTTTTTGTCGCGGCGGCCGTTCTCGAGCGAGCGGCGTGCGCCAGACAGATAACGCGCCAGATCGGCACCTATACAGACAGGGTCGATATGGCGTCGAGACTCGGCGCCAGTGGCAGCTCTGCCTATATTTTGAGCGCGCGATCTTCAAATCGAGGTCTGTACATTACGTCGGTAAGCCCCGGGTCGGTCGCCGCCAAGCTCGGTTTGGAGCCGGGCGATGTCCTTTTGCAATTGAACAACCGGGTAGTGTCGTCGGCAGCCGAGGCGGACAGAATTCTTGCCGCCACCCCATCCGGGCAGCTCAAGTCGGTTTTTGTGAAACAGACAAGCCAGCAACTCAATTGCTACAACCAGTCGATCGGTTATACAAATAATGCGCCCAGCGAAGGATCGATCAGTCAGGGCGGCGGCATGGTCGCAAAAAGAGATTCTACTTTTGAAAAAATACAAACTTCCGTACCTGTTCAGACTCTGGAATCGTACATGTGCGAGATCGTCAATGCCGATAGAGCAGCCAACGGCGTTGGTCGCGTTTCTTTGAGCGCGTCACTGTCAGCGGTGGCACGCGCGCATGCCGAAGATATGATCGCGCGCCGATTTTTCGATCACGTAAATCCATCCGGAATGGATCCAAGACAGCGAGCCGTGGCTGCCGGGATTAACGTTGCCGTGGCTGAGAATATCGCTCAAAAAAGCGGCCCTATGAGCCCGCAACAGAAAGTAGCCGGCTGCCAGAAAATGATGATGGACGAGCCGAAAAATGATCCGCACAATCACCGCGGCAATATTCTCAATCCATCGTGGACTTGCGTCGGCATTGGTTGCGCATATGCTCCAGGCGGCGGCGTCTTTGTCGCGCAGGAATTTTCCGCTTCACCGGTCCCTTAGAGTTTGAAAGGTACCACATTGTCCGCCGGTGTTTTGCGCGGATTGATGAGTTCCAGATTCTCGTACATTCCTTCGACCAGATCCAGAGAGTCGGTGTAGATTTCGTCGAGCTTGACCGTTTCGCCGCTGCTCACATTGCACAATACCCACATCGGTTTTGCGCCCTTGTTCAAAACCTGCACGCAGAGCGTCAGTTCACCATCCCCTGTTGTCCATCTCAAGGTTGCGAATTTTGTTTTGTTCTCTTGCGCTTTCAACAAGAGCGCCTCCAGATCTGATTTGCCCGGCGTGCCTCTGTCGATCAATCCGGCACTGAGAATCTCACTGAGACTGGCTTTGAATGCAGAGGTGCCTTCCTGCTGGGCGTCCATTCCTAATTGAATGAGTGATTTTTTTAATCGGCGTGCCAGCAATCGCGGATCGATATCCATGATCTTCGCCAATTCTTCAATTGTCGGCACACGCCCGGTACGGCGCTCAAAATCCGCCACTTGACGTCTGATTGCTTCATCCTGGTTGTCAATAATCACGTAGATTTCACCTCGCGATTTCTATCATAACAACCTTGCTTCGCCATATGATTGCCACCAACACCACAATGAATGGAGATTGGAACCATGTACGGAGTGTTGGTCACGAATTTGTCACACGAAGGTGTGATGATCGGCTCAGGCGGGACATTTTAGACAAGTGCTTCTTGATAACCGGATGCCATTTTCGGCATGGAGATTTTTGAGTGAACAGTAATTTGCAGATAGCAGCAAGATTGAGCAGGCGAGAGCTGGCGAACTTTGTTCCATTCCAGTATTTAGACCCGGCATTTTATAAGTTGAGCGATTACTTCGGCTGTTTCCTGAGGGGCGTGAGCTGCGGTCTTATTTTGAACGCGCCCATAATATTGTTGGGCGTAGCATCGCCTTCTCTTCTGGTCAACATGCTTCCCTGCATCGCTGGAATCTCATGTTTGCTCGGCGTTGTCTTTACCGCTGTGGCAAGCAGCTTCCGCTCCGGATTCTTGGATCTTCTTTCCCGCCGTGGTGTGGCTGCGTTCCTCACCTATGTAGACGTGAATCTGCCGCCTGCTCAAGCGTATGAACTTTGCCTGGCTGCTGCGATGCAGATAAGGTCGGCTTTGATTGTTCAAACAGACGAGTGCGAAAGAATTTGCGTGCGCGTTAAGTCTGTTCCCGATAGAACAATTGTGATCCGCCTGGACAGCCTGCGTAAAGGCAAAACAAGAATTTCCATCGATTGTGTCAAGCATTGGAGTTCACTGCGGTCAAAACTCGTCCGCCAACTTTTCGCAAGCAAATTCGAACAATTGATATTGAGAGTGGATGACGGGCAAAACGCCGAGCTGATAGCGAAGACGGCGGAATTTATTAGAGAAACGCCGAATTGGGATTACATGTATGAGGGTTTCAAGCCTCATACAAAGCAACTAGCCTCAGTTCGCTGAATTAAATGGGGTGAAACTGATCTAGGGCAGTTTTTCCTGCACGAGCTGGCGTACTTTATTCAGCGCCTCGCCTATGTTCTCAGGATTTTTGCCGCCGGCCTGAGCTAATTGCGGTCTGCCACCGCCGCTGCCACCACAGATTTGAGCAGCAGCTTTGACGAGTTCGCCCGCATTCAATCCTTTTTTCACCAGCTCGTCGGGCACACCGACAACCAGTGAAACCTGCTCGGGACCGCTGGAAGAAGCCAGGGCGACGAGCAATGAATTGTTGCCGTTCTTCAATGCTTCGGCAATTGATTTCAAGCCGTCGACATTCATATTGTCGATTTTCTCGGCAACTACTTTTACCGAGCCGACTTGTTGGACTTTCTGTTTCAACTCGTCTACTCGAGACAGAGCCAGTTTCGACTCCAGTCCTTGTAATTGCTTTTCGCGATCCTTTATCGTCTCTTGCAATTTTTCAATCTGCGCAGCCAGTTCGTTTGGACGAACTTTCAGCAATTTGGTGGCATCGGAAAGATAGGTCAACTGGTCGTTGAGATAAGTCCAAGCCTTCGGTCCGGAATACGCAGTGACGCGACGTGTGCCTTGCGAAACGCTCTCTTCGGAGATGATTTTGATAGGCCCGATTTCCCCGGTTTGAGAAACGTGAGTGCCGCCGCAGAATTCCAGCGAGAAATCCCCCATGCTTAACACCCGCACCCGGTCTCCGTATTTCTCACCGAACATGGCGATCGCCCCTGTGCGTTTCGCATCGTCGATAGACATTTCCTGAGTGATGACTGAAGCGTTTTCCTTCACCCAGTCATTCATCTGTTTTTCTATCTGACGCAACTCTTCCGGTTTGGGTTGTTTTTCCAGGGTGAAGTCGAAGCGCATGTATTGAGGTCCGACTTGCGATCCGGCTTG
>JADYYD010000173.1 GCA_020853845.1 Candidatus Melainabacteria bacterium | reverse complement strand
TCTTCTGGAATGATCTTTCTGATTTTTGTTTCGACAGCCTGAAAAATTCTTTCTGTTTCTTCCACGCGTGTTCCGGGTGGTGCATTCACATGCAGGCGCAATTGTCCGGCATCAATCGCGGGGAAAAACTCTTTGCCTATTAGTGGAAGCAGGCAAAAGCTGAGTGCATAGAAGCCGATAAATCCTAAGATTACGACCCCACGATTGTCCAGTGCCGTCCCCAGGAAGCCATGATAGATATCGCGCAACTTGTCGAAATTGGTATCGATGAATGAATGTATTCTTCCGAAAAATCCTTTAGAAGATTCCTTCTTCTCACCTGCGGCATGCTCTTCTGAATGGAACAAACGCTTGGACATGAGAGGAACGATGGTGCGAGAAAGTCCATAGGAAGCAAGCATTGCAAAGGAAACAGCCAGCCCGAGCGGCACGAATAACGACCTGGCCGGTTCGGGAAGCAGAAACACCGGAAGAAATACGATACAGATTGAAACGGTCGAAACCATTGCCGGCAGGGCAACTTCCTGGGCTCCATCGAGAATGGCTTGCACGACCGGCTTGCCCATATCCATCTGGCGATGCACGTTCTCAATTTCGACTGTAGCGTCGTCAACCAGCATGCCGACTGCCAATGCCATGCCCCCGAGAGTCATGGAATTGATAGTGTTGCCGGTCAGATTCAAACAAATGATGGAAACGAAAATCGAGAGCGGAATCGAAGTAATTACGATTAAGGTACTGCGCCAACTGCCGAGAATCGCGAGCATGAGAAGAGCAGTCAGGCCAGCGGCGGTGAGAGCTTCTTGAAAGACTTCCTTGACGCATTCGACGACGAATTTCGATTGGTCGGTGAGAATATCCACGGTCACGGATTTGGGGACAGATGCGCGAATTTGCTCCATCAGCCCTTTGATTTGATTGACGACGGCAAGAGTCGAAGCGTCTCCATTCTTCAAAATACTCATGATGACGGCTCTTTGCCCGTTCAAATTGACGATGTTCAACTGCGGTTGAAATCCGTCATGCACAAAGGCTACATCCCTCAAATAGACAGTGGCTCCGCGAACGTGTTTAAGCGGTATTTCGTTGAGCGTGTCGATAAGCCGCGGCATGTTGTTCAGAGAAACGATGTATTCAATGCTCCCCATCTTGGCCGTTCCTGACGGTGCAATGATGCTTTGTTTGTTGACGGTATCGACGACGTCGAAAGGCGTAAGTCCGTAGCCTGCAAGAGCGGCCGGCTTGAGATCAATCATTACCTGACGATATTTGCCGCCGTAAGGATACGGAATGGTAGCGCCCTGCACGACCGCCAATTGAATTCTGATAAAAGAATTCGCGCAATCGAACAATTCGGCTTCACCAAGCTTCTTGCTGCCGACCACCAGTTGGAGAACCGGCACATCGGTGGCGGACGATTGTGTGACCAGAGGTGGGGTTATATTGGGCGGCAATTGTTTCATGATCGCGTTGCCCACTGATGCGACCTGTGCCACTGCCTCCGCGATGTTTCCTTTCTGGTGCAAGAAAATCTTGATGATGCTCATGCCGCTTAGAGACATCGATTCCATGTAATGAATGTCCTTGACCGTCGATGTCAGCGCGCGCTCCGTGACTGTGGTCACCATGTTCTCGATGTCTTCCGGTTGCATGCCTGTGTAAGTCCAAACGCAACTGACAATCGGCTCGTCAATCTTCGGAAAAATATCAACCGCCATTTGCTTTATGGAAATAAATCCGAAAATGAAAATGAGCAGCGCCATCACTATGAAAGTATGAGGTTGGCTGAGTGCCAGTCTGACAATCCACATATTTCTATTTCCTCATGGGCGACACGCTGGTGAGCGTGTCCACAGAAATTCGTCCGGTGGCATGCAGGAGCCTGGCTTCTGCAGTATTGAATTTGATGATTGCCTTTGCCTTATCGACAAGTGCATCTGTGTAATCGCGCTGCGCGTTGATAACGTCCAGGTTTGTACCGACCCCGTTTCGCAATCGATATTCGGCCACTGACAATTGCTCTTCGGAAGAGTTTACTTGATCCGTCGTTTCGCGAATCAGATTTTCAGCGTCCATGCATTCGAGATAACTGTTTCTGACCTCTCGATAAACTCTTGTCAGTACTCGCATGAATTCGCTTTGCACCCTCCTTGCCTGATAGCGAGCAGCTTGCAAATTGGCGACTTGAGACATTCCGGCGCCGCGCAATGGCAAACTGACTTCTAGTCCCAAATAAAAGAGTGCCTTGGTAATGAATTTTTTTGCTCCCTCGCTGTTCCCGCTTAGCGGAATCGAGCTGGCGGAAATTGGACCAGCCACCCCACCGCCTGAAAGCACGCTGGAAAACACGGAAAGATCCTGCTGAACCGTTGTGACTTTGCTGCCGGTTCCCAGTACTGCACCGGTAAAATTCACATGCGGAAAAAACTCGGAGCGGGCCACTTTTATTGCATCTTTGGCGGCGATTCTGTATTCATTGAACTGCTTGAGTTCGGGCCTGTTGTCCACTGCAATCTGAAGCAGTTGACTGATGTCGACGTTATCATCCACCAATCGCGCCTTGGCTACCAGCCGATTGGCGGCGCTGAGGTCAATATCGGTATTCAGGTTAAGGGCAGTAGCAAGATCTACTGCCGCTTTACGCCGTGCAACCTGCTGTTCGATCAGGCGCTGCCGGTCTTTTGATCTCTGTGTGCGGGCTTGCAAAACATCCAGCTTGGTGACGACTCCTCCTTCAAAAAGATCTTCGTTGAGAATTACAAGTCCTTGCGAGACCTCTACAGCCTTAATGCGAATTTGCAACAGCACCTCGTCCTCGAGCAGCTCGTAATAAAGCTTCGTTGCTTCCAAAAGCACATCATTAGTGCTTCCTTTTAAGGCAAACTGAGTTGCTTTGTACTGGTGCTTTGCTTGCAGAGCAGAATAAATCAATTTGCCGCCGGCGAAAATTGGTTGAGTAAATCCGGAGCTCATGGTGAGAAACGGGTTAGTGAGCGGCAGTGCTACGCCGGCGGGATTGGCGATGGAGCCTTTCAAACCCTGAAAAGTGAGGGCGTTATCGATTGTCGGCAGAAAGTTGGCCAGATTTCCGAAATAATCCCAGCGCTTTTCACCGGTTTGCGCATTGAAGATTTTGATGTCGAGATTGTTGCCCAGCGCCGTCAATAAAGTATCGCGCAGACCGATTTCGCGAGCGCTGCCGGCATCCAACTGGTAAGGCGACATCTTCGAATTGAGAGTAATGAGGGCACTGAGCACCGGAGCCTTAACCGAAATTTTTTCGGGGTCGACGAAAATAGTTCCGCTGCTTTCGATGGAGCGAAATCTCACTTCATCGAGTGGAGTGCTCAAGGGTAAGTCTTGTTTGCGATCCGGAGGACTCGAAGGCGTCAGCTTGTCGGCTTCAGGGGTGTCGGTAGAAATCGGATTCCGAGTCGTTGCAGAGGACGGATCCAGTCCACGCAGCGGCACTGTTTCCGGCAAAGACTGTCCGGAAACAGG
>JADYYD010000172.1 GCA_020853845.1 Candidatus Melainabacteria bacterium | reverse complement strand
CTCAGATTTTTATGACTCTGCTCATGCTGGTCAGCGTTTTTGCTTTTGGTTGGGCGGTCATGACCGGCAATATTCGCTGGTTTCCCGTGATAATCATCGCTTTGATTTATTCGCTTGTGCCTTTCCTTGACACCGTCAACAATTGGAATGAACTTGCCGATGGATACGACACCACAATAACCTTCGGATCTTATTTATCTACCGAAGTCGTGAAAGCTCTGGTACGCATCGTTCCCGATGCCTTCGGCGCGATAATTTTATTCGGTGCGGCAGAAGCGTTGTATCGAAAAACATTCCCGGATCATGTCGCGATAGAAAAACTATTTACCTTCGAAGGACTCAAGAGCAAGGCTGTGAGCTGGGCTCTTGTTGCCGGTCAATTGCTGTTCATGATCGATCTGGGCTGGGTGGTTTTCTATTACCTGGTTGGGCAAAAAATCGGATTCTGGTGCCCATTAGGTGTGGAGAATTTTGAAATTTTGAGCAGCTTCGTTCCTGCTCTTTCCGCCATGCGCGTGGGAGTCAGCGCTTCATTTATGGAGGAGGCGCTTTATCGTGTCGTCGGCATGAGCTTGATGATGAAAGTGTCCGGCAACTTCTGGGTTGCTAATTTCTTTCAAGCCGCGGCCTGGGGTTTTGCGCACAGCACCTATCCGCAACAGCCTTTCTATGCTCGCGGGGTCGAGTTGACTCTGGGCGGATTGTTGGATGGATGGATCCTCAGGCGCTACGGCATTCTTGCCTGCGTTTCTTCTCACTATGTCTTTGATACTTTCCTTGGCGTCAAGCCGCTCTTCACTTCTCACGATCTCACTTTGAAGACGTCCGCACTGCTCTCTGTAATTCCGTTTGTTTTGCTTTTCATTTTTGGCGCGATAAGGAGAAAGGGAGAGAAGGTAGAAACAGTTGATGTCGGTCTTTTGAATCAATCGGTGAACGAAACGATTCACGTAAAAGAAATGGAAGAGGCAGAGCCGGAAGAGCAGCGGATTAGTTATAAACCTATTCCGGCGCATCGCCGGCTTTTCTATTTCATCATTACGGTAATTGTCGGCTTTGCCTGTTTTCTCATGCGGCCTCAGTCCTTGAATGCTGATGCGAAAGTCACCATCGACCGCGCCCAAGCTGAAGCGCGCGCTGCAAAAATAATCAGCCGCCACGGCATCGATGCCACCGGCTACACTGTCATGTCCTGGCTTTCTTCTCAGGGTGACGGAGAGTCGGAGCAATATTTGTTCGAAAAAATCGGTTTCATAAAAACATCGCAGCTTGTCAGTGACTCGCACTCCGGAGGCTATTGCTGGCGGGTCAGATTTTTCAAGCCGAAAACTCCGGAAGAGTATGAAGTACAGCTCGATGGAGACGGCCGTGAAATCGGCACCGACATCCATCTTGCCGAAGACACCAGAGGTGCTTTCCTGAAGAAAGAGGAAGCGCTGAACAAGGCACGTCACGAAATCGAGACAACATATCCTTATCTCAAACCCTATGAATTGGAGAGCGCCTCGGAGCAGAAACGACCGGCGCGCACTGACTGGACCTTTGTATTCAGATCGAAAAACTTCGATGCGCCCGATGCGCATTTTAAGGTCAATATACGCGTCTTCGGTGATCTGGTTTCCGGCGCCAACTGGTCGTGGGAGCTGCCTGATAAATGGACTTTCGAGCGCAAGAAGACCAGCACGCGCCAGGAACTTGCCGGACACGTTACGCGTGGTGCCTATCTGTTTTTCATAGTATTGGCGGCAATCTGGGCGGTCGGCGTTCTCAAGGCGCGGGCGATAAAAGTGCGCCCCGCACTGCTGATCGGTGCGCTTTACGCCATGATTCTGATCGCCGCGCAGCTCAATACTCTGCCGCTGTTTTTCTCTGAATACTCGACGTCCACTCCGGTCAGCAATTATTTGACCGACCAGATGTCCAGCTACGTAAGTAAGTTCATAAGCGCGTTTTTCATAGCTGCTGTTTGTTCTGCATTCGCTATCGCATCGGTGCGAATTCTTTTTCCCAAGGTGCGATTGTCGAATTATTTTCTGGCGGTTTTGCGTCCGCATAATAGAGAAAATCAAGCCGTCCAGCGAACTATGTGGGTGGATGGCGCTTTAGCCGGATATGCCTATGTTGCAGTGGTCGAATCGATAGCCATTGCGTCCGGTTTTTTAAGGACGCGTTTCAGCCCTGAGATGCAGCAATCAGGATTGAACACCGTATCGTCGCTGATGAATCTGCAATTTCCGCCTCTGGAAGCGCTGATTACGGCGCCCGTTCAAGGCGCTCAGCAATTGATGATTGTGGCGCTCGCCGTCGGATTCTACGCGCGTTATTGCAGCAATGCCAAAGTCTATTTTCTCATCGCCACTCTGGTTTCCCTGGGCACGTGGTTTGGCGCGAAGCACTATCAAGATGCGGCGATTGGGTTCATTACTACGCTGATTGTGTATGTCATCAACTGGGTGTTTGTGTCCAAGGTTGCAAAAACTAATGCGGTTGCATACTTCACTGTTGGGCTGGCATCGGTACTTTTCTCCCGCATTCTTTCCATTGTTTTTCATGGATTGCCGGTGATGCTGCCGACCCTGGCTGTTTCCGCCGTGCTTTTGGCCGGACCGGCCATAATGGCAGCCGTTCTTTCCATGCGCAGCGAGATGCCGCATTCCGAACCGGAGCCCGCTGAGCCGACGTCGAATGCCGCTGCAAAAGGCGAAGCACCATCTGAGCAGCCCTTGCCTTTGCCGCCGGCCGATGGCGAAAAGCCCGGCGATGTCGAGCATTCCTAGTAATTATCGGACCGAGAAGCCGTAGTGCTAAAGGCTTTAAGGTTTGTCAGATCTAAATAAGTGGTAGGCAACTAGTAATGGTGATTTAGACCTCAGGCAAGACTGACCCGGGGTCCGATAATAGGCAGTCCCTTTCGATGTTCCGACCGCAGAAATCTCCCCCGCCCATACGGCTGCCGCGCATAGGACAGCTACCCTCTTATGAGCAGTTGATTAAGATTCTCGAGCAAGCGCATGAAGCTCGCGGGCGCACCGTCGAGCTGCCGTTCAATCCGGAAAAACAGCAGTTTGGCTATATCATCGCTGTTTGCTTCGAGCCTGAATACAACGAACCAACCTGGACTCTCACGACCGGGGACGGAAACCGAGTGACTGTGATTTTCAAGATGCAGCAGACTGATGTCACCTTTGTCCAGACTGTAATCGAGAGTCAGTGTTTGGGCACCGATGTGGGGGAAGCAATCAGCCGGCGCTCGCAGACAACCGGCACCGAGTTGAATTTAAAAGCAGGCATGCCTAATCCGCGTGACACAGGCACCATGGCATTCGGAATTACCATGGCTACTTTGCACGGCATTCCGCCGGCGCAGAACGCGGTACCGGAAGCCGAGTCGCAGAGTGCTCCTGCCGCTCTGGAGGGCGACCTGCAGAACATGCCGATTCCCAACCTTTTGCAATCGATTGCCATGTCGAAAATGACCGGACGGCTGGCGGTAAAATCGTCCAAGGGTGGAGGCGAGCTGTTCTTCGAAAAGGGTGCTCCTGTTCATGCGGTGGCGGCTGATGCCCAGGGTGACCTGGCTATTCTCGAATCTTTGACTTGGGAAGAAGGTAAGTTTCGCTTTTTCGAACGCGAGCAAACCATCGAACGCTCTGTGAAAAAGCGACTTGATTCGCTGCTCATGGAAGGCATCGGGCTGCTCGATCAACTGAAATATTTGCAAAACACCGGCGTCAAAATGGAGACTTACCTCTTTCGCAAATTACCGAATTTGACCGAAAAAGAATTCGAGCATCGCGTCTCTCAATTTATCCCCATGGATATGAATTTGCAAAAGCAGTTCTATCAAAGCGTGGATAACACCAGCACATTATTCGAAATTTTGCGCCGCCGCCCTCTTGTTAAAACAGAATGGGTGCCGATACTCTTCAACTTGCTGCATGCCGATCTGATTGCATTTTCGGACAAGCCTCCTGCCGGTGTGCGCATGGGCCTGATGGAAGTGCAAAGTCTCGATCGCACTCAAATTCAAGGCGTCATGAGCAAGCTGGTGCGTCCCGAGACTGGGCTCTACACTTATCCGATGTTCTTGTTTTTCCTCGAGCAGGAATTTCATCGATACGAAAGACTGAATGTGCCTTTCAGCATAGTCCTCTTCGATATGCGACTGCGTGACGCCATGGGACTGCAGCCTATGTCCGGTCCGTTGTTGAATGAAGCTGTACGCAGGCTGATTTCGGTAAGAAGAAATCTCGATATCATCGCCCACTTCGAGACATTCGACTTCGCTGCCATTTTGCCCCATACCACCACCGACAGTGCGGCATTCTTCGCCCAGCGAGTGATCGAATTGATCATGCAATCACCGCTTGCTCCCAATTTGCACCCGACGCATATTTCGCTCAGCTTCGGCGTGGCCGGGGTTCCGGAAGACTGCGACGATCCGGCTTTTCTGATTGCCGCAGCTAAGGAAGCGAGAACAAGAGCATCGCAAAGCACGATTCCCATTTGCCTGTTTAAAAACATTCACTCGTCTAACCAGGGTTGAGTTAAAGACACAAGCCACCAAGCATAACTATGTACCGACCTCCAAAACCTCAGCCGCCACCTCCGCCGATTCGCATGCCGACCTTAGGCAACCTGCCTGCCTACGATCATATTGCGCAAATGCTCGCTCAGGCTCAGCATGCTCGTGGTCGGGTGGTCGAGCTGGTTTTCATCAACAGCAATCAGCATCACGAGAAGATGCTCTGCGTGCGCTGCCCGCTCGATGATTCCGACCCGGTCTGGCTTTTTTATGCTCAACATGTGGACGATCCCAATCGCCCCGCGGACAATCCTCCGTCGCCTTCCTGGAGTTATCAGAGTCCTGATGTTGCATTGATTCACAATCTTGTGGTCCGCGAGTGCACGGGAGGACCGGTCGAGGAATCGGAAGAACAAGTTACGACTTTATCCGGTTTTAAAAACAACAACAGTGGTGGCGCCGCCAATCTGGCTGAAGCATTTCGAAACGCCGGAGCCGGTCTGCAGGCGGCACAGCATCAAGCATCCATGCAGGGAGATCTTGCCAATATTCAGGTGCCTAAACTGCTTCTCTCTTTGGCAATGCACGAATTGACCGGGCGTCTGCATATTGAAAGCCCCCAGGGGGGAGCCGAGATTTTTTTTGAGGGCGGCAAGCCTTTGCATGCCAACGCGCTTGATTCGCAAGGCGACATGGCTATCATCGAAATGATGACCTGGTCGGCCGGGCGCTTCGAGTTCTTCGATAATGAACGCACTTTGTTGCGAACGGTCAGTCAAACACTCGACGTTTTGATTCAACATGGCACGCCTTTAAGAGAGTATGTTCGAGAATTAGGCGCGCACGGGTTGTCGATGGAGTCTTATCTGGTGCGGCGGCTGCCGGACCTTACCGAGGCTGATTTCGAACGAGCTGTGCGCAATGGTCTGCCGCTCGATTTGAACATGCAGAAGTTGATGTACCAGTGCATCGATAATCAGAGCACCGTATTTGATGTCTTGCGCCGGCGCCCGATGAAAAAGACCGAGTGGGTTCCGATTCTCTACAACCTGGTCAAATGCGACTTGGTCGTTATCACCAATAAAGCCGCACAGGTTCAAAAGCAACTGCCGCTCGAGTCGATGGGTTTGGATCGAGGCGTAATTCAAGCCGGCATGCGCGCGCTTCTCAGACCGGAAACGGAATTGATTAACTACCCGCTTATTTTGCACTATGTAGAACAGGAATTTTTCCGTTTCGAATCGAGCGGTTTGCCTTTTTCAATCATCATATTCGAAGTGGCCGTGCGCACTCCGAATGGTCCGGAGCCGTTGCCCATTCCGCATATTCGCGAGATGGCCAAGCGCGTCAATCTGATCACCCGCAAAATCGATTTGCTGGCTCATTTCGAAACCTTCGCCTTTATAATTCTTCTGCCATATACCAATGTGAATTCCGCTGCCGTGGTGGCGAATAGGATAACGCAGGCGATTTTGTCTTCTCCACTCTGCGATCTCGATCCTCAGTATGTCGCGATTGCCATGGGCATCGCCGGCCTGCCTGAAGATTGCAACGACATCGGCATTCTATTGTCCGGTGCGAAGGAAGCGAAGAAACGGGCTCAAACCGGCTCGTCTCCGATAGTTTTGCTCAAAGACATCATGCAGCAATAGATGGAAACTCGAGATCAGCTCTGATCTTCTTTTAATTGCGGCCGCACTTCGTCCATTCGGTAACCGGGGCGCTGAGATTGTGTCATCTTGAGCTGAGTTCCGTCCGGCAGATCGAGAACGTTGGAGATGACGGCGAAGTGAAAAATGGTCCACTCTCTCAATTGTCCTTTGCGAACGACATGCAGTCTTATCATGCAGGAATCAAGACGCGGCAGTAGTTTCAAAACCTCTTGCTTGGACATCTCTTTGCCATCGGGTTTTACGACTGGACCCGCATCTTTCGGCTCGACATAGTCGGCTGCTTCGTCACCGAAGATCTCGCGCAACTCTTGAGCCGCCTGTTCATTTTGACGTTTTTCCCTGGCCAGTGCTTCCTCGTCTTTTTTGAGCAGTCTGCTTTTGTCTTTCAAGATCGCCTGAAATTCAACTTCGGCTTCTTCTGAAATGGCGCCCTTTTTCGGCTGAATGGCATCTTTGTCGATGGACGGTCTGAGGCGCAAGTAGAATCCTTTATATGCTTCTTTGTCCGGATCTTTGGCAAAGGCATTCAATTCTTCTTCCGTCATCTTGTAGCCATAGGCCATCTTCAAAGGAAGAAAGTATGGTCGTTCGTTTTTCTCGAATTTGACCGGCACGTCGACGACTGTATCTTCAGGTTTTTCCCAGGGCACGTTGTACTTCGCAGGATGGTTGACAGCGTGGATCTTCGGCTCGCCTATGCTGAAGTTTTTTCCTACTGTAAAGGCGAGGTTAGGCTCCTGCGCCGAGACGTATATGAGATACGAACCCCACCCGCCTTTGGCCGGACAACGGCAAACATTACCGCCAAAGCGCTTCACAGCCCGCGATAGATCAGACCGCTTTATATCATCCAGAAAAGCCAGCGCCTCTTCCTTAGGGCTGACGAACACGGTGTTCATCACCAAAAGCCCCATGGATAGCGCGAAGACGCTGAGGATAATGAGAGGATAGAGAAATCGCATTTGCCGTGTTTTTCCTTGTCTGCCCTTGCTCAAATCTCCCGCATTCTTAGCCCGGTTCTAACAGGTTGAAAACAGATGTCGTGTTAAGCTGAAGACTATTAAGATGACTATTAAGATGGTCGGCTAGAAGTTTATTCGTTTATACAACGACCGTCCAGTCCTGATTCAAGCCTATCCGGCTTTTCAGGCGGACTTTGTGTCTCAGTCTAACACGCGTGTCTAGGGAGGGTTGGTAACCGCGATGATTGCATTGCCCAACAATGTTCTCGGTTTGTGCGGCGCGGTTCTAGCAATAATTTTCGTCTGGAGCTTCGCTCGTGCGAAAGTTTGGACCGAACTCAATACAAAAAATCTGGCCGCCAGCTTCCGCCCTTTGCTCTATTTGCTCGTGCCTCTTTGCGCTCTTGCCGGCATGGGCGTGGCCGCCAATGCCATCACTATGGAGTGTGTTGGTTTCCTTGCTCTCGGCGCGGCAGTTCCTTTCTTGCTCAGTCAGATCAATCTGCCTGTTTTCTACCGCTCGATCATTCTTCTTGCGTTGTCCGTCGCGCTTTCTCAATTCGTCAATCCGGAGCACGGCACGCAAGCTGTGGCAGCAACCTTGACCGGCTTGCTAAGCTGGAAAGCTATTGAAAATTTGCTCAAGCGACCTGAATGCACTTTGGAAGATATCGTCCCGGCATTCGTCTTTCTTTCCGGCGCTTTCTGGTTCAAAGTCGGCGGAGCGACAGGTGATGAGGTAAGAAACCTCAGCCTTGTTTTGGCAGCACTGGTGATTGGGCTCTTCTTGCGCTGGAGTGAACGCCCGCTTGTCGGCAACGATCCGTATTGGTGGAGACGCATACTTATAGCTGCCAGCGGTGGACTCTTTCTTCTCATATTCATCAACAAAATTCTTTTGGCACCGAAGATTGCCACCATCGCAGCTCTGGCCGGCGCAGCCTATTTCGTCGCTTACTTATTCGAGTGGCTGACGCCGGAGCAAGGCGAGAGAGGCGAAATGCTCAGGGGCTTCAAATCCCTCGTCTTTGTCGGTATCTTCACCCTTTTAGCTACGCGGCTTTTCGGAATGCTGGGAGTTCTCATCGTCGCAGCCGGTGCAACAGTTGCTCGCCGCCACGGCATTGCTCAGACTGTAGGGATCTTTTTCGGCGCGCGCGTCCTTTTGCAAGGGTTCATCGCCGAGTACAATCCTAATGTCACAGGTATAAACATCATGCACGCGTATTCTTATGCGGCCATGTTTGCCGGCTTGCTCTCCATGTTCGTCGTCAGTTCCTTGTTCAAAGAAAATGATGCGCGTAAATACTTGCCCGCGGCTCTAGTGGGCGCTGGTGTGGCACTGCCTGTAGTGTCTAACTATTTCTTGCATGCAGAGCCGTCCGGCGCTCTTATCTCGTCGGCGCTCGTTTCGGCTGTGCTTCTGGCGCTCTTCTTGCCGCAAGCCTACGATCTGAAATTGCCCGAGCATGAAAACATCATTCTGGCTCCGCCTTTGATGATTTCAGTGGCGTATCTTGCCGGTGAGTTGATCAGGCTCGGCAATGATGCGCCGTCCGCTCTCAAGACCCAAGTGATTACTGTCTTGCTCATAGTTGCCGTCATAATTTGCGTGGTCACGCACCTGATAACGGGCAAGAACTCACCGGCCGCTCAACCTGAGCCGGAGCCGAAAACCGAGTAGTTTCTTTCAATTCGGTAAAAACTAGAAGCCGCCGTCCGGATCGCTTTTAAACACGCCGGCATCGCGCTTGCCGTATTGGCTGTATGTTCCGCCCTGATAGTTGGACTGACCGCTGCCGTAATTGGAATTTCCTGAGTTGGAATTGTTTCCATAACCGCCGCCATACGATGCCTGAACAGGATTGCCCTGCGGTTGTGAAACCACTTGATCGTGGCTGCCTCCCCATGCCGGCTGAGGGGCTTGCTGATAGTTGGCGTAACTGGCGGCTGCGGGTTGTTGTTGCTGATACTGTGAATAGCTCGGTTGTGATGAACCGGCCATTGTGTTTTGCTGCGAGCGCGGAATCATCGGATTGTATGCCAGTCTCTGATCCAAACGAATGCGAATATTCGCTATCACTTTCATCGAGCCGCCGGGCAAATTCGAAGCTCGAAATGTATGCTGCGTGCGCCCCACGAAATAGCGGTCGCCGTGCGTTTCAATCACGCCCTCGTAAACGTCGCCGGACATTCTGTACGAGCCGTCCGGATTTTGGTAGATGACATTGCCGCGCATAAGAACACCGTCTCTGATGTCGGCAGGAATCGGGCACCACTGGACCCATTGACCGCGCATTCGATTGACTTCGACTTCCACATGCTCTTTGCCGAAAAGCCAGGGACCGGAGTAGGTCTTCGATGCTGCGTTCAAATCGTAGTAGTGCTTTCCCGTGCTGGCATCCGCGCGCAAGAAAGTATCAGTGGACTTCGCGTACATTGCTTCTTGCTGGCGAGGCAAATCCTGATAATTGTCGTCTTTGATTTCGGCTGTGAGCTGCATTTGTGAGGATTCTTATTTCTTGGGTGCGGTTTTTGATTTCTCTTTGGGCGCGGCTTTAGGTTCTGGCTGTGCCTTTGAGAGATGATGCGGAGCGAAAACATCAAGATGTTTCTTTGCCAACTCATCAGCCTCTGCGTCTTTTTTCAACTCTTTGAGCAAATCAGAATAAACGCGCGGCAACTCGTAAAGTTCTCTTCTGTGATGGGCGGACAGCGATTCGTAGGCGGGCAGCACTTGCTTCAATTGCTTTTCCGCTTCCGTTTGCCGACCGTGGCGCTTCAAAAAGTGTGCATACTCGATGGCGCATTCGATCAATTTGACTCTGGCATCAGTGTGGTACTGGCTGGCGGCACCGATCGCATCTTTGTACAGATCTTCTGCTTCTTTTGCTTGCCCGTCGCTGTCCAGAGTGCGAGCCAAGTTCAATTGATGAACGAGTGTGTCAGGGTGGCGGTCGCCTTTTATTTTCGAATGCAAAGACAATGCTTTGCGATAAACCTCGATCGCTTTGCCGTGGGATTTTTCTTCTGCATGGCTGAGACCGAGATAGTGCAGGGACTTTACTTTTCCTGGACCGTCATCCAGTTTTTCGTAGAGAGCCAATGCTTGCTCGAGATATTCGATCGCTTCCTTGTTGTAATTGTGGTGGTACATGACGGCGCCAAGATTGAAATAATCTTGCGCTACTTCTTTGTGGTCTTTGCCGTATGTCTTCTGGTCTATTTCAAGCGCTTCCAGATACAGCTTGCGCGCATCCTCGATGCGTCGCATTTCTCCATATAAATTAGCGAGATTCGTGAGAGTAATGGCCAGGGAATTCGAGTTGTTGCTCTTGCGCTTTATCTCGATCACCTCTTTGTAGAGCCGCTCGGCATCGGCATCGTGTCCGGACTTGTGCTCTACAAGTGCAAGATTGCCCAGAGTCTCTGCTGTTTTCGCATTGTCTTTGCCCAACTCCTTTTCCCTGATTGCCAGCGCCGCTTGCAAACTCGAGCGCGCTTCATCAAGCCGCTTTTGTTTGAGAAAGAGATGCGTCATCTGGTTCAATGACTCGGCTAAATTCAGTTTGTTGGAATCTTTTTGAGCAATGGCGATTGCTTCTTTCCATTTCGCTTCTGCTTCTGTGTATGCGCCGGAAAGAAAACTTGATTCCGCCTCGTTCTCCTTTTGCGTCCACGAATTTGCGTCGTTTGCTGGTTGGGCAAATCCGGCAAGACTTATGGAAAAACTCGCGGTAAGCGCCAGCGTCAAGCTGACTATTTTTGTGATGCGGGATGGCAAAGCAAAACCTCTTGACTGTTTGACTCCGGCGAATTGCGCCAGTCCAAGCTGCAAATTATATCCGCTCAAGCATTCTTCATGTGCCGCCTGAAGGGCCCGCAAAACACCCGCCGGCACAGCATCTGACTGAACCGTTATCGGTTCGGTTTTTGAAAAGTGGACACTCCTGTTTGGTGGTAATTGTCAAGGGGTTGGCGTCCAGACTAAGGTAAACCCCTCCGCATTCAGGTATCCCATAGAGTCCCCCGAAAAAATGCCAAAAAGCAACACTGTGCGTGTTTTTACCATTTAAATGCCAATCTTCCGGCGCTAGTATTTGGACAAATCACCTTGTACCCAATGAGGCTAGGGCTATGGTCCAAGCATTCGACGCCCTCGACGGCGATGGGAGCCCAACAAATTCATCAGAAGCTGTGCATGCCAGCATGCTGGGCGAAGTAATGGACTTCGTCAGCGAGCACAAGACCTTAAGCACCATTGCCGGTATCGGCGTGGCGGCCGGCGCCGTCTATCTGGCGCGAGCACCGATTGGGCGATTCTTGAGCCGTTGCGGTGGTTCGCTATTTTCATCAGCCGATGACAGTTTGCGCATCGCATCGAAGGCTGAAGCCCACCTCGGACGCCACATCGCAAGCGGCGTTGCGGTTGCTGATGATATTGTCGCCGGACAGATCAAATTGGAAGCCGGAGTGGCAGGCGCGGTGAAAGGCCAGCCGACGATTTTGCGAGCTGCCGGTGATGATGCGATCGTCAGCGGTGCGCAAGCGGAAGCGGCAGGCGCAAAAACTTCTGGGGCAACCGGCAGGCCGCTCCTGGACGCGCTTGATGAAGCGGTTCAAACGGGTAAGGTCAAAACCGTGCCGGAGCCTTGGGTGTACAACACCGATACCAGAGGCATGCTCAAGAATTTACCGAAGGGCGGCGAAATCAAACCAGCCGCTGAGCCTGTGGAGAAACTCGGCACGGTCGGCTCGACTCATTCACCTGACCCTGCCGATATTCAGAAAATCGGCTTTACAGGTCTTGCAAGAACAAGTATCGATGTAAACAAACATCGCTGGTTACGCAACAAGCCATGACACTTATTTTGGACGCGATCAAAGTGCGGCTGAAAGCGGCAGCGCATTGACATAATTCGTGCCTTGCGGTTCCGCCAGCAATTCCGTAAATGTGTCTACCCACAGATTAAGCGGGTTTGCATGCAATCTATTGTGCATTCTTCTCACGCACGCCGAGCGTTCCTCTTCAGGCATCATCAAGGCATGATAGATAGATCCGCTCATTTCGACCGGCGATTTCGGATTGACTTTTACCGACCAAGGACCCAATTCGTCAAAAACTCCTGCATTCGGAGATAAAGCCAAAGTGCCTGGATTGACTGATTGGCAGGCGACGAATTCTTTGGCAGTCAGGTTCAAACCATCACGCACAGGATTGACCAGCATGACGGAAGCATCGCGATAAAGAGCTGCCAATTCCGCTGAGTTCAGCGGTCCGGGCACATCGACCACCGGTTGCCAGTCGTCGGTGCCATGTTGTGCATTGACCATGTTCACGAGACTGCGCGTTTCCCAGTAGTATTTAGCGAACGCTTCGATATTCATGCGCGACTTGCCGCAAATTTGAGCGAACGTAACTCTTCCTTTCATTTCGGGATGGAAGTCGAAAAAGTGCGCAATAGATTTGAGCCTCGGTATCACTCCTTTTGTGTAATCGGCGCGGTCGACGGACAGGATGTAGTCGGTGTTCAGCAGGCCGGACAATGGATTTGCCTGGTTGCGGTCGCCGGCTAAATTTTGCCAGTAGGAGACATCAAGACCGAGCGGTGCGACAACTACTTGAGTTTGACCCCGATTTTTGGCGGGATACACTTCGACTTTTCCTTCGAAAAACGGGTGTACGTAAGGCATGTAGGTCTTCGCCGTTTCTCTGGTGATGGTGAGCTGCTCAGGGAAAGTCTTGAACCCGGGAATATGCTGTTCGACGAAGTTAAGAAAGTTCTCTGCGTACTCGGTGGTGTGAAAGCCCAGATACTGTGCCGAAAGCATCGATTTTGCCAGGTCGGCAATCGGCTCTACGTATTCCTCGGCGACAGACTTAGGCCAGGGAATATGCCAGAAAACTGCTGTGTCGGCATTGCACAAGCGCTTCAGTTGCAGGGGCATAAGAGCGAGCTGATAATCCTGAACGAAGAAGTTTATTGCTGATGTGTAACGTGAAATTTTGCGGGCGAGTATGCGATTGAATTTTTCGTAGGAGGTCCTGTGTTCGGGGCTGTAGGTCGCGTATTCAGGCAGGTCGTGCATGATCGGCCAGATAAATTCGTTGCAGTACCTGTAGTGCCCGTCAACGATTTCTTTGGACATCTGCCCAATCTTCTCTTCTTCGTGGCCGCCGAAGCGCGCGCAGACTTCACCGCCTGCGCTCAAAAACCACCAACTGCTGTTGCCGTTGGCGCTTGCTTCCAACCGCGACAAGCTGGGGGAAACCCCACCGCCCATCCCCGGGCCACGGTAAGATATAATGTGCATTTGGATCTCCTTGCATCTGCATGGCGCGTTGAAGTCCATGCAAGTTCTTTCCGGCACTTTACTTCGACCGGGTAGACTTGGCATTTTGCAGAGAGTTCCCGCACTGAATGTCGCATTGCACCTAACTTGCAGGAAAACTGACTGTGACCGGAAACCTTGGACCTAACTCGCTAAAGGACGGGGCGAAGGCACCCATCCTGGTTGTCGACGACAATAAAGTGAACCAGAAGGTGATGACGGCACTGCTCGATCGCCTGGCCCTCGCTTCGGAAATCGCCAACGACGGGCAAGAAGCAGTCGATATGGCTGGCCGCAATAAGTATTCGGTCATTTTAATGGATTGCCATATGCCGGTGATGGACGGCTTTGAGGCCACGAAGGCAATTAGAAAGTTAGAAAGTGCGGCCGGCACTTATACCCCGATCATCGCCGTTACAGCTATGGCTATGGCCGGCGACCGCGAGCGTTGCATCGCATCCGGCATGGATGACTACATGTCAAAGCCCGTGGATAAGGACCTTTTGAAAATTAAGCTCAACCACTGGCTGCGCGAGGACGTTGTTTACAGCAGTCTGAAAATGGCTCGCAAATATTTCCGCATGGACAATACCAGTGATGCCACTTGTATGGCTGATTTGCTGGAGTTTTACGGCGAAGCGAAAATAGATGAAATCATTCGGGTCTATTTATTCGAGACTGAGGATTTGCTGCGCCGCATCGAGGTTTTTGTAAAGGAAAAGCGCAGCGATGCTGTCGCCGGCTTAGCCCACGAGTTGAAAGCGTCATCTGCTTCAATCGGCGCCAAATCTATGGCTCGTCTAGGTTTGTACATGGAGCAATCTGCCGGACAGCAAGACTGGGCTGAGGCTGAAGTGAGCTTGCAGTCGTTGAAACGCCAGTTCGAGCACTTCAAAGAATTTCTCCTTTCTGCAACCTGGCCGTCGATTTCAGAAATTAAGCCTTAAGCGGAAACGCTCTTGGAATGTTAAGTTCGCCCGGGGACATTGGCGATTCGGGAACTTTCGGGCTTTTTCTCGTCTGTGTCTTATAACAGCCTGATCCGCATCAGGGGCAAGTTTGAGATGACTTCAGGTTGCGATTTTAATTTCTGCCGATTTCTAATCGGTGCTAGAAACGAGGTATCAATAGTGTTTAGCTACTTTAAGAAACTCATTAAAGTGCAGCGCTTTAGATCGAACAATAGCTCATTGCCATATTTCACGCTCGCCAAACTTCGCCTGGCAGCGCACCCTCAGGCTCGCTCCGGAGCCTTATCCAAATTGGCAAAGAGCCATTCAGAGCAAGTACTCGTAAGGGTAGCGGAGAATACCAATACACCCGAGGATGTGCTCTGTGATTTGGCGCTTTCTGAATTTGCAGATGTGAGAGCGGCGGTGGCGGACAATATAAACACACCCGCCCGTGCGCTTTTCCTTTTGGCAATGGACGCAGATTCTGATGTCAGATACAGCATTGCGGAGAATCATAATGCACCTGCTGCGGTGCTCCAACTTTTGACACAGGACGAAAATCCATACGTGGCCTGCAGGGCCGCGTCAACGATGAGACGGGCGCTCGATTTTCCAAATCTTGTTGGACTGGAGCACACTTGGGGCGGTGCAACTGAGCGTTTCAGGCGTTCAAGCTCCGGCTGATCGAGGATCGAGATTGCTTGCATTTGCAGTGGAGCCGCATCGCGACTCCACTGCTTTTTCTGCTCAAAAACAAAAAAGGCGGTCATCCCGCCTTTTTGTTTTGTCTTCACGTTCCGTTCAGCACAACCCTGCGAGTAGTTATGCCGATTCTTTGAGGTAAGGGGCTAATTGCGCTTGAATTTTGACTCTAGCGCGCGAAATTCTCGATTTGACCGTGCCCAATTCAGTATTGGTGATGACGGCAATTTCTTCATATGACAGACCGTCAACTTCGCGAAGCAAAACGGATTGTCTGAATTGTTGCGGAATTTTTTCCAGCGCTTGGCCGAGCGCCTTGACCAATTCCATTCTCTGGAAAGTTTTATCCGGTTGAGTGGTGGTATCGGCGATGGCACGTTCTACTTTCTTCGTGCCGTCTTCGCTTTCCACCGGTTCGTCAAGCGAGACTACGTCTTGATTGCGAACACGTCTTCTCAGTTCGTCGTAATATAAGTTCGTTACGATCTGACCAAGCCAGGCTTTGAAAGCCGCCGGGCTTCTCAGTTGATCGATCGACTTCCACATTCTAATGTAAGCTTCCTGGATGATGTCTTGCGTATCGCTCCACTCAGGCGCGCGCTTGCGAATCATCGCAACAATAGTATTTTTGTGACGCTTCAACAGAAAATCGATAGCGCCCGGACGGTGACTCTGGCAAGAGAGGATCAATTCCTCATCGCTCATGTCGCTGAAATTCTTTTCTGCCGCCACCAGCGATAGGGTGGTTTTTCTTGCACTGGGAAGATACTTTACTTTATTCATCTCTTTGGTCTCCATCTCGTTGTGGACCAGTGCAAATAAGGCAGCAAAATAATGCCGTCGCAGCGGCCGTAGCCGCGGGCGGATGTCGAATTATCTGGGCGCCTGAGTTCGCCTTACCTTTTCATTCTGCCACCGCCAATGGGGACCAGCAATTATGGTTTCCCCCAGCGAATGGGCTCTTGATTTCGTTTTTTAAAGTGGGCTAAAACGGTCCCCTGGCTGAAGTCCGAACGTAGTGTTAAGGACCATTTTGGGAAACGATATGGGGTTTGCTCGTGCCAAAGTGCAAACTAGCGAACACTTTATCTGGTACGAAGATCGGTCTTATAGAGATCGCGTGAGACGAAAATATCCTTTTCTTTTGTGCTGCGGAACACCTCCACCAGCAGTTCGCCCGGTGCTCTTCTTTGCTCGAGGCGCCGCAGTTCAGCTTTCTGAATGTCCAGCACAGCCTTGTCGTTTCCACGCAACTCGACCTTAAGTTGCGATGGCGTTGTATATGCTCTTATTTCAATGGGCTCGCTTGTATTGTTTTCAAATCGCAGGTCCGCTCTCCCATACCAGACCGTCGCATCGAAGCCTGGTGGAACGGTTTTCACAGTGCGCAGATGGGGGACTCTTTCAACAATTTTCAATCCCGCGGTAAGTGCGCTTTGATATAAGCAAGAAGAGAGCAAACAAATGCCACCACCTATTGTGCTGGGAGTTTCTGCTCCCAAATATGATGGAGCCGGTTGATAACCGCGATTGCCGGTGCGCGGACCAACTTTTGCATTGAATGAAAAAACTTGCCCGGGCTTGATGATCTGACCATCGATTCTTTGCGCTGCTTGATAAAGATTGTTTTGCTGCTCATAAGAGAGCGGCCGCAAGCTGACAGTTCGAGAGACTATTACCCTGGAGAAAGGGTAAACAGCGAAGTTCGCAGCAACCAGTCCCACTGTCAGGGCAATCAGAACGAAAAATCTGAAGTCTTGAATCACCGCGAAGATTTTTTTCATTGCGGTATTTCCAGCGGATGTTTTTTCAATCTCTGAATTCGGCATGTTATTAGTCCGTGATTTTGAGCGCATCCAGCATTGAGTATCCACGCACGTTTTTGGTATACATCCCTTCGAATGAAACCGGGTTCAATTGAACTTCGCCCGGCAATTCCATGCGCAGCAACGTGTGGAATTCAGATTTGCCGGCCGGCATTTCGGTGCCGAAGAAAACGATGCGGTCATCGAGGACATCTTGATGCGTCCACCAGGGCGAACCCCAGTCGCCCTCTATAGCGCTGCCCCCGCCGGCACCTTCCAATTCTTCGGACTTGTGACTTTGCACCACTTCAGCACCGGATGGCAATGGTGATTCGACGATGATGTATGGCACGCGCACCGGTGAATCGACATACACTTTCATAAGCACGGTTTCGCCCGATTTTATTTGTCCTCCTGAAATCGGCACTGTGCGGTAGTGGAGCGTGCCTGTGCTCGCCTGCTTCACGGTTTCTAAACGGAAGAATTTGCGCGATATCTTCAGACCTTGCGGCAATGCTTCTGCATCTACGTTTTCGCCGGGGCTCAGCTTCTTAAAATAGGTCTGAAGAAGGGTGTAATAGAGTTTTCCCGGACCTTCCTTTTTCAGAGACACTGTGCCGTCTTTCATCTCGCGTGACAGCGGTATTTTCGTTTCACCGGCGTAGCGGCTCTTCTGATCGAAATTCAATTGCGCAACCACACTTTCGTTCTTCAAGGCATCCAGTGAGAAATTGGTTTCTTTAGTTGAGCCATTGAGCAAATCGTCTTTCAGTAATACGAGAAATACTTCTGCAGTTGTTTTGGTGTTGTCCCAGCCATCTTTGCCGCGCTGGAGCAGAAGCCAGCGTTTAATAGATTCGGCTTTGTCTGTGCTTGCCTCCATTGCCAGCACCGCCCGCAGTGCTAAGGCCGTGGTTTCGACTCCGGTAAAACGGTATGAGAAGGCTCGATTTTTGTCGGGCGATTTCCAGAGGATTCTTTTCGCCATTTGTGTGGTTTGATCCCAATCCATCGAGCCTTCAGCGTTGTTGGCCAATGCCAGGAGGCGTTTGTAGAAGACGCCTGCCTGCGCATCCTTCTTGATGTTCTTCAGCGCCATGGTCATGTAGGCTACTGTTTCGGGATGAAGATAGTTCATGTCTTTCTCGAGCGACTGAACTATCCTTTCGACCACCTTCTGATCCGGCATTGAGCCGGTCAAGCTGAGTGCATATAGCGCCCGCGCCAGGTCCGTTCTTTTTTCCATGTAGTCGTAAGAATCAATTGAAATTTTTGCATCGCTCAATTGTTTTTCCAACTCAACGACGTTCTTCTTAAGCCAGTCCTGGCCGGGTTTGATCATGTCGCCGGGTATTGCATAATCGCAATCCTTGAGCATCAGCAAACCTTCGACTACATAGGAAGTCAAATACATATTGCTCTGGTCGTCTACCCACCAGCCCCAACCGCCGTCACTGTGATGATGGTCGGTAAGTTTTTGCATTCCCATCTTAAAAATCTCGGCGAATTTTTTCTTTTGTGCTGCCGTGACTGGCATGTCGAGATTTTTTTGCAATTGAAATGCCACTATCGATGGAACAAGACGGCTGAGAGTTTGCTCGGTGCAGCCGTATGGATAGTCGATTAGAGAATCGAAGCTGCCGATGACAGGGCCCATTGATGAACTGGCCACGGTCAAATTGACATTGACGGTGCCTGTGCTCCGTGCGGGCGGCTGGATTTTCAGATCGACGCTTTGCGATGCATCTTTCAGCACCCCTGCTCTGGCAATAAAGGCGGGGATGCCGAGAGCGCGCACAGGCACCTTCATTTCCATGGCATCACCCTTGGTGTCACCAACTGCCTTCACTGAGATGACTGCTTGTCCCGGGGACATTACAGTTACCGGCCAGCTATGGCGATAAGCTTTTTCCGGTGCTACCTTGAACGAGGCTGAGAGCGGCTCGTCGCTCTTCAATTGATTGCTCAAATTGGCCGACAATTTGATGTTCTGCTCTCTTTCAGAATAATTGTGCACGATGCAGGTAACAAAACTGCGATCGCCTTCGCTGAAGAATCTCGGCAATGCCAGCCGCAAAAGCAGATCTTGCGTGGAGAGCACTTTGTTGATGCAAGAGCCGACTTCCGTGTTCATCGAAACGGCTCTCACTGTGGCGCGCCATGTCGTCAGATTATCCGGCAGCTTCACTTCCTGCGTGGCCATGCCTTCTTTGTCGGTGATTAAGGCCGGCTGCCAGAAGGCGGTGTCTTTGAAATCCTTGCGAACGCGAGGTTCTATTTTGTCCGGACCGCCGGAATATTGCTCGGGGAAAGAGCAGGCGGTTTGGACAAGATTTTCGCGCCTTGCATAGAAGAATTTGCGAATGTCCTGCGCGTATTCAGGTCTTATAGAATAGACGCTCTCGTCCACGACACCCAGCGAGAGTTCGGCATTGGCTGCCGGTGAACCGTCATTTTTGCGGGCTTTAATAGTGTATTTGACTGTCTCGCCTGGTTGATAACGTTTTTTATCCGTCGAGATTTGGACGTTCAAGAAATTGTTGGCCGGCGAGACTTTGATCATCTTTTCCTGCGAATAGAACTGATGTTTCTTGGTCACCAGAACTGCTTTTATGAACACATTCGGCGCGTGTTTTTCTTCGATCGGAATTTCGATCAATTGAGCTGTAGAAGCGAGCGGCACTGTCTTATAGCTGTAGATTGTCGCGCCTTCCAGAGTGATAACAGCCTGAGCGCCCTCTTTGCCGTTGACCGGCCCGCTGAGCATCAAGCGCGCTGTGTCGCCCGGCTTGTATATCGCCTTGTCGAAGCGTATCGAAACCGGTTCATTTTGAGCGCTTTCGCCGCTTAAGACATATGGATAATTGGGGCTGGCAATCCAAATGCTGCTATTGTCGCCGACGTTATTGCCCTGCTTATCTCTTGCTTCGACACTTACGTAATAGGTGTCGGTGGGAAACTGATCTTTGACAATGAAAGTCG
>JADYYD010000171.1 GCA_020853845.1 Candidatus Melainabacteria bacterium | reverse complement strand
TGGTTCGAAATTTCAGGCGAATTACTTACCTGTGCGTTCGCACCAGGCGAGAAAAATGTCGATTGCCAGGTTAAGGTTCATTCCAGCCAGCTTTGCTGCGACCGGCAGTCGGAGCCGGTGCAGTCCGGTCGCGAATTGTTCTTGAACAGATTCGCTATCGGGTACAAATCCGTTTTTGATCTGACGGCTGAGTTTTTTCAATCGAACAATCATCGCTGCTTGCGACAGAGCGTCAATCGGCTTGCTTTGCTTGGGAGGAAGCCGCCCCTTGCAAGCCGCTCTATACCAGCAAGTGGAGCGCGCCAGGTTGAGAAGCCTGCAGGCGCGTCGTCGGCTGATCTTGTGTTTCCATTCCAATTCTTCGAGCAATGCGCGCTTTTGCGCAGGCGTTGTGTAAATGGAATGAAGTACATGCTTCAGCTCATTGTTTCTCTTTTCGATGTCGAGGGACTTTTTTTTCAGTTCCGCGATTTGCAATTCCAGGTCTCTAATAATTGGCGCGGGCACAGGCGTGAAATCGAGTTCAAGCGGCGCCAGAACAGCCGGTTGCGTGAATGTCGTTACCTGATTCATTCAGAATCTCCGAGATGTTTTTGCCGAGGAGGTGCTTCAACATTAGTTGGCAATGCGTGCAAACGCCGTGCACATGCTTGCAATGCACTAACCTTTGCAAAATTGCACTCCGATTGCACTGCAGTTGCACGCCTGATTCTTTATCGTGCGGGAAAACTTCCGGAGAAAGCTGCATGAAGAAACCAACCATGACCGACGCAGACGTCGTTGCCGCGCTTGCTGAGTGGGAATCAGGAGGCCGGGTGCACAGTATTTGCGCACGCTTCGGCATCAGCGTCGCTACGCTATATGGTTTGCGCAAGCGGTTCTCCGGCATGGATGCCTCCGTAATAAAACGAATCCGGGAGCTGGAAGCAGAGAAATTCAGGCTGGCGAAACTGGTCAGTGTGCTGGAAGAGGAAACAAAAATCCTGGAAGAGATTCACGACAATCATCTTTTAAACGATGTTAAATTTGCTCCTTCACTGGCTTGAGCGCTGAGAGTTTTGCCCCCTGGTGCCTATTTGTTTTTCAATGCTACCAACTGCACAAAGACGGGTATTACAGATGTGTTGGGTAACGTACAGTGGGCGAACGCAGATGGTAAAACGTAGAGAACCTAAAACAGGCGGCGAGACAAATCCAAGGCGTCATCACTTTCAGAGCAATTTCAAGCCTACACTGGTGGAAGCGAGTTATCTCGCGAAGCCTATGCATTTGCGGACGCGCAAAGACAGGTATGAAATCGGCCGAGCTTTGCGCCTTTCGTGCTCACGCGAGGCACAGGCAGAATACAACTCTCAGCGTAAGGATCGCACAGACCCACTTGAGATTTTGATTGCGTCCAGCGAAGGACGAATTGAGACATTGCTGCCGATTCGTTATGGCCGTATGGTGGCCTCTCCCTTTGCCTTCTACAGAGGTGCTGCAGCGATTATGGCTGCGGACCTCGCTTCTACTCCGTCAACCAAATACGCAGTACAAAGTTGTGGGGACTGTCACTTGATGAACTTTGGAGCATTTGCGACTCCAGAGCGCAACATCATTTTCGATATCAATGATTTTGATGAAACGTTCCCGGCTACTTGGGAATGGGATTTGAAGCGGCTTGCGGCGAGTTTGGTCATCGCCTCGCAGAACAATAGACACAAACTCAAGGACGGAATTGCTGCGGCGTATAATGCTGCGATTTGCTACGGCGAAAAAATGCGCGAGCTTGCGGAGATGAAGACACTCGACTCCTGGTATTCCTACCTTGATTACGAAGAATTGATTGAGCAAACCGCCTGCAAAAAACTGCAGAAACTAAGAAAAGCAGTATTGAAAAAGGCCTTGAACAGATGCGCGAATGAAGAGCTGGTCAAGCTTGCCTGCATGAAAGGCGAACGTCCGCGTATCAAAGATCAGCCGCCGCTTATCTATCATGAAGAAGATTTTGAATCGGAGCACTATCAAGGACTTCTGAGAACTGCAATTGAAGGTTATCGAGAATCTTTGTCTCTGGAACGGCGTGTATTGTTCGACAAGTATGAACTCGCGGATGTGGCGGTGAAGGTTGTCGGCGTGGGGAGTGTCGGCACCCACTGTCACGTGGGATTGTTCTTTGCGGCAGAAGAAGATCCGCTCTTCCTGCAAATTAAAGAGGCGCGACCATCTGTGCTGGAGCCGTATTCTACTTTCCTGAATCTGAGCAGCCACAATGGCGAACGTGTGGTTTCCGGTCAGCGCTTGATGCAAGCGGCCAGTGATTTCTTCCTTGGGCATTTTGTCGGTAAAACGGGTAGACACTTCTATGTCAGGCAACTTCGAGATGTGAAAGTAAAGCCGCTTGTTGAAGTTTTCAATCCGGATCATATGCATGGTTTTGCCCGTAACTGCGCTTGGGCTCTGGCTCGTGCTCATGCGCGTTCTGGAGACCCTGCCATTATTTCCGGCTATATAGGCAAAGGTGGTGTGTTTGCTGAGGCTATTTCGCGATTTGCAGCGGCATATTCAGAACAGAATTTGCAGGACTATGAGCTGCTTCGAGAAGCAGTGCGAGACGGCAGAATTGAAATCGTGACGGAAGAAGGTTAGATT
>JADYYD010000170.1 GCA_020853845.1 Candidatus Melainabacteria bacterium | reverse complement strand
TGCCAAACCCAGGCAATATTTTCGACAACATTCCGTCACCGAGAGATCTGTTCGACCTCTTCTAAGATTCGAATCCCGTTTCAATGGTTTTTTGAAGGGAAAAAGCGCCGCTCCACACGGCGCTTTTTTATTTTCGAAATTCAGTTTCTAATAGATGTAGAGCATCTCACGGAATTTCGGAAGCGGCCACAACGAGTCATCAACCATCAGCTCCAACTCGTCTGCTACCGTTCTCACTTCGTGCATCGCCGGAATCACGCGCTGTTGATAGAACTTCGCTTCGGCTGTGTGTTCATCATCAATGTGATCTTCGCCACGCTGTTCATGACGCAACATATCCAGCACTTCGATTGCTGTCTTCAGGCGCGCAATCCTCTCGCTAACATCTTTCAGCATGTTTTCTTGATGTGCAAGATTGATGCCGGAAACTGCAGACTTGGTTTGCACGATTGCCGTTGCCAATCGAGTTTGATACTCGATGGCGGCGGGCAAAATCATCGTCGTTGCAATGCTTGAAGTAAGCAAAGACTCTACGTTGATCACTTTGCAGTAATTTTCCAAAAGAATGTGATAACGGCTGATCAGCTCATCTTCTTTGAGCACGCCATAACGCTCGAACAATTCTTTGGCTTCAGGTGCGATCAATACAGGAAGTGCTTCCGTGAAATTCCTGAGATTAGCCAGTCCGCGACGAGAAGCTTCTTCATGCCATTGCTCGGAGTAGTTGTCTCCGTTAAACAGCACGCGCTTGTGATCGCAAAGAGTTTTCACAAGCACACTGTTGACCGCAGCCTTATGATCGCCGCCTTTTTTGGTTGCCTTCTCTATTTCTTCAGCCAGGTGATCCATCGAATCGGCAACCATCGTGTTCAACACTGTATTCGGCATCGCGACCGATTGACTGGAGCCGACAGCACGGAACTCGAATTTATTGCCGGTAAAAGCAAAAGGCGATGTACGATTGCGGTCCGAATCATCTTTCAGGATATTCGGCAACATCGAAACGCCCGATTGAACCATGTTGGCCGCCTTCTTGTCGCCGGCTTTTCCGGAGATGACGTTGTCGACCACTTTCATGAGCGCATCGCCAAGATAGATGGACATGATCGCAGGTGGCGCTTCATTCGCGCCCAAGCGGTGGTCATTACCGGCGGTGGCAATACTGGCGCGCAGAAGGGTCGCATATTTGTCTACAGCGCGAATCACCGCAGCCAGCACGACCAGGAATTGCAGGTGCTCTTGCGGGTCGTCGCCCGGCTCGAGCAGGTTGTTGCCTTGATCGTCGGCTAGTGACCAGTTGTTATGCTTACCGCTTCCGTTGACGCCACTGAATGGTTTTTCGTGGAACAGGCAGCGGAAACCGTGTTTCTGAGCCGTCTTTCTGAAGACTTCCATGAGAAGCATGTTGTGGTCGGTAGCCAAATTGCAGCTTTCGAAAACGGGAGCGACTTCAAATTGTGCAGGAGCAACTTCGTTGTGACGAGTTTTGACCGGCACTCCCAATCTGTAGAGTTCGTGCTCGGCATCCATCATGAATGCAAGAACGCGCTCACGAATAGATCCCCAGTAGTGATCTTCCATTTCTTGCCCCTTCGGAGGGCGAGCACCAAACAATGCACGTCCGGCGCTGATGATGTCGGGACGGCTGTTGTAAAACGCTTCATCGATCAAGAAATATTCTTGCTCTGGACCGACAGTGCAGTTGACGCGTTTTACATCTTTGTTGCCGAGCGCATGCAGCAAGCGAACAGTCGAATTGCTGATTACTTCAAGAGAGCGCAAGAGCGGTGTCTTTACGTCCAGTGCATGTCCGCTGAACGAACAGAAAACAGACGGAATACAGAGAGTTCTGCCGTTGGCGCTGTCCATGAGAAACGCCGGGCTGGAAGGGTCCCAGCCGGTGTAGCCGCGAGCTTCGAATGTAGAGCGAATTCCGCCCGAAGGAAAACTGGAAGCGTCCGGCTCACCTTGTACGAGATTCTTCCCGGAGAATTCGAGCACCGCGCCATCCTCGACGTTGGAAACGAGGAACGAATCATGTTTTTCTGCGGTATATCCGTGCAGCGGAACGAACCAGTGAGTGTAGTGAGTGGCGCCGCGTGCAATCGCCCAGTCTTTCATAGCGTTTGCCACTGTGTCAGCCATTGACGGGTCGAGTTGCTCGCCGTGATCGAGACAACGAACAACGGCTTTGTATACAGCTTTCGGCAATACGGCACGCATCGTCTGTCTGTTGAACACATTGGTGCCGAAGATCTCATTTACAGGGTGACTGGCATAATCGATGGATGTGGCGAGCGGCTGTCTGTCGGCAATGGATGCTACGGCTCTCTTGCGACCACTTGCATTTGCGCTGCTTTCCTTCGACACGTGAATTTTCGACCTCTTTTCGTTGTGATTAATTGTATGAGTCATTCTGCCCTCGCTTTCCGCCTGCTGTGCGCCTTTTAAACGTTTCGATAAAAAATCTCTTGGCGATTTTCGATCGCTATTAAGGATTTCAAATTCCAATTGCTTTCAGTATTACTCTCTTCTTCCGCTTACCATCGAACTCTGCGTAGAAGATTTGCTCCCATGGTCCCAGATCGAGTTTCCCTTCGGTCACCGGCACCATTACCTGGTGATTAATCAAGATCCGCTTCAAGTGCGCATCTCCATTATCCTCACCGGTCTGGTGATGTTTGTAATTGGGATTGACCGGTGCCAGCTTTTCAAGCCATTCACCAATGTCGTGTATCAACCCCTGCTCCCAATCATTTATATATACTCCGGCCGTGATGTGCATGGCCGACACAAGAATAAATCCTTCCTGAAGTCCGCTCTCCGTAAGGAATTCCTGTACTTCATCAGTAATTCGTATAAATTCGTGTCGCTTCTTGGTATCGAACCACAAATACTTAGTATGCGACTTCAGCGAGTCGGAAACCTTCACGGCTGCTTGCTCCCGTATATGCAATCAACAACTCGCCGACTATATCTTTGTGAAATATGCGCGAACGAGCCCGGTATTAGAGTTTACCTCCATTCGATTTAATGTTCTAGTATTTGCTAAGTTTCAAATCACGCAGGAATCAGCGTTTCAGCGCATGCGCGCAACCAGCAGGGCATATCACCTCGATATCCAGCGCCTGCAAAGGCTCTTCAGCTCTTAAAAAGACCCTCGGCAAGAGCCGCGGCAGTGGTCCCCGTTATTGTCGAGCGAAGAAGCGTAGGGCCGCCATCACCCAGGTTGAGTTTTCTCGACAGGCGCGCCCCGAAGCTATTGGTGGCAGCACCGAAGTCGACGCCGCCTGCCGTCGAGGTGAGAGCGGACGCATCCAAAGGCTTGATATTGGAAAGTGTGCTCCACGGATTGGCACGCTGCGTCTGATTAAATGCTCGCATCGCATCATCAAAATCAACCCGCACGCCTCTTTGCAGATTGGTAAAGCCAAGCGTTTCCGTGTCCACTTTGGCAACGTAATCGTGAAGGAAAGCTTGTCTGGTCTTGCCTTCCAGTACAACAGCTCGCAAATGTGCATTGGAGCCGGCTGCTATGGGCTCATTGCCCAGGCCGATGTACGCGACCAGATTATCGTCGCCCGCTTTAATCAAACCGACCTCGTCCTTGGGAACGGCTCTCCAATCCTTGATAGACGGCGCAAGCGGATTTTTCACGTTCGGATCATGCAGGTGAATAGAAATTTGCCCCGGCTTTTGCACGACGCCCATTTCCACGGCATCCGCTGTTCCAGGCAATTTCCAGCTCATTCGTCCTTTTACAGGATCGATCATACGTCCGTATTCGACGGTGTAGGGCTTCTGAGCGGGCAGAGTGCGAGCAGCGGCAATGAGATCGACAGTATCGCCGTTCATCATATTGGTTTTGATTTTCGTGCCGGGTCCGCGGAAGAGCAGTTCATCAGGCATCATGCGGCGCAGTGGATACTCCAGTCTTTCGGCAAAGGCGGATGAAACGTTCTTCGATAGCGCCGATTTTTCCACCGCAGAAAGTGCGAGTCTACTGCCAAAACCCGCAGCCGGTAAGGTTTCCACAAAGAGTGCGCCTTCTTGCCCGAGCCCGCGGGCCCCTTGTTTGGCAAGGTTTAGGCGCTCCATAGCGGTGTTTGCACTGCCCGCTTCATCAAGGAATCTCGAAACTTTGGGCGTTACCCTCGCGCCTTCGGCAAGCAAGGCCGTGCCGGCGACGACGGCTCCGATAACAGGCGCCCGTCTCATCAAGACGGTGGCACCATAACCTACGACTCCACCGATCAGGGTGTTTTGCACCACCTTTTCCGGTCTTTGCGTCAGGTCGTTGTAGACCTCATCAAGAACCGCGCCGGGAGTGCGCAACAGTGTTTGTCCAACTACGGACAACTGATTTTCTGTTCGCTGTGACCAACTTTCCGTCACTGTGCTTTCCATTGGCAGATTAAGAGACTAGGCCTTATCTTATGAATGGAGATAACCAAAGTCATTGGGGAAAGTACGAGAAGGCGCAAAAATGCCACAGGCTGACATTCCAGCGATTTTTCGACCGGACGAAAGATTAAATGGAGGATGAAGCCCTATAGCGTCTTCTTGCCAGGCTTGGAGCTGGTTTTGACGTGGGGAGACAGAATGCCGCTCTTTACTTTTTCGGCGCCCTGCTCGCTTTCAGCCTTTCCACCTTTGCCTTCGCCGCCTTCCTGAGTGGCGTCAGGCGCTAAGGACTTGGTTTTTGCCTCTTCCGCCTTGATCACTTCCAGTCGTCTTTTCGCCTCGAATTGACCAGGATCGACATTCAAAGCGCGATTGTATGCAGCAATCGCCCCGTCCACATCGCCCTTGCGCTCATCAACTCGTCCAAGATGCGCCCAGAGTCCGGCATGTGTCGGGCTGATTTTTATGGCTTTCTCAAGCTCATCAGAGGCCAGCTTGAAATCGCCCTTAGTTTCAGCCATCCAGGCCAGATCGACATGCAACGCAGCCGCTTGCGGTGCCAGCTTCACTGCTTGGGCTAATTGGCTGAATGCTTCGCCCTGATCGCCTTTATCCGAAAGCAGATAAGCGAAATCGGCATGAGCGTAAGGGTCGCCAGGATCCGCGGCAAGACTGTCTTTATAAGTGTCTTCAGCCAGATCGAACTCGCCCTTGCTGGCCAGAGCAAACGCCAGCGAGCGTTTGATCGCAGCATTGGTCGGCGTAAAGTCCAATGCCCACTTCAATTCTGCAATGGCATTGTCCCACTTACCTTTCTTTCCATAATCCAATGCTTTGCGATAATGCAGTTTTGCGCCGCGCGCTTTCAGCTCCACTTTCTCACCATCAGAAAGGGGGATTGGCTCGCCCATTCCGATGACCATCATCAACTCGGCAAGAGCGCGCATCGGATGTCCTCTCAAGAGTGACACCACACAATAGTCTCTGTGAGCGGCTTTCATTAGCGGCATATACATAATTGCCGCTTCTAATTCCAGCTCGCTCATTTTGAAATCGAACTGAGACATGTAAAAACGAGCCAGATCAAAGTGGTCGAGAGCCTGTGTCTGAGCCAATTGCTCGGCTGCCTCATCGGCTTTCCGTACCAGCTTGCCGTCTTTGCGCACAGCCGGCTCGCCGATTTCAGTGTCCGTCTCTTGCGTTTTGATTACCGCCGGATCGTCCTGCCGGACTGCATTGTCCGCCAAGCTTACCGGTGCAATGAGAATCGTCGATGCCAGCATTGCAGTTGCAGCAAATGCAGATAGAAAACGCTTTGCGCGAGGATCAAGCACTTTTGAGAGTTCCTCCGAAGAACGAAACATTGCACAAATTTGTGTCAATAAAACGAGAGCACGAATAACCGCTGGAAAACATTATGGCATCAGGACCTTTATCATCAAATGACCTAAACAATTACAGACTTTCAGTGTTTACCCCAGTGCCAAAAACAATTTTTGCGCCCGCGCCGCAAACAGGATATTCACCTGGCGGCTAGCGGCTGGCCGGATCGCTGACGGCGACGATCGCCATTCCATGCTGATCGGCAAATCGAATCATCTCTTCTTGCTCAACCATCATCACTTCACCGGCAGCAACTGCCAAAATGCCGCCCGGCTTTTTAGCCACCATTGCATTCAGTGTTCGCAATCCTGCAGCCGGAATATCAAATCGCTGATCTTGAACCGGTCGAGCAACCTTCACCACCACCACCGGACCATCGGCTAGTTGCACACCTCTGCGTATGGTTTCATCAGTCCCTTCAATCGCTTCGATCGCAATAATCATGCGATCGCGCACCACCACTGTTTGACCGATTTCCATGCGTGCAAGCTCTTTGGCGATCCTGTATCCGAAGTCGACATCCACATATTCTGCGGCTGTCGGCTGCCTGATAGTCATGACGCCGACTTGCGGAAATAGTTGCGGCAAAAATTCCGACTGAGTTACAACTCGCATTCCCTGGCTTTCCATGAAATCGCCGACAGCGGTTTGAATACTTCCGTCGTTGAGATTAGCCAGTCTGCTCATCTCTTTGATGGCGGTCAAATCGATTTTGAGAATGTTGCGCAGCAATTGAACCTTGTTCAACTTGCCGATGAAAACTACGTCTTGGACACCCTGGTCTTTCAGCCAACCAACGTTGCGTCCCAGCAATCCGGGCGGTGAGTGAAGCACGGCGTCGCAATGCGGCTGCATCCGCGCATAAGCGTCATCAGTAAGACAAAGCGAAACAACCTTGTAGTCTCTCTCTTTCGCCGACTGCGACAGCAACGGCGGCAACTTGCCGTCTCCGGCGATGACGCCCAAGACGCGCTTGGTACTTGTTTCTCTTGTCTCTTTTGCAGTCAATGAACCGAGCATTTTGACTAAGACTCCCACCGGTACATGATCAAACGCCAGAGTCTACCACTTTCTTGGCATCCATTTCCGAACCGCCGTTAATGCTTCCCGACGTCCCAAAACTGAGCGGTCCGGCACAATACGAGATTTTGACATCCGCTCCGAGCATTTTCCAGGCTGATTGTCTAAAATGCGCTCTAGATATGCTTAAAATGCAGACAGGTGCGGGAGGCAAGCGCCTCCATCAAGCTTGACATCGCGCTTTGCGCAGCATTAAACTGAACTAAGACCGCCGGTGAGCTTAGGTCCCGGCATTTCCGGAGAGTTTTGATGAAATTATTGGCCCTGACATCAGCGTCGGCTTTTTTAGCCCTTTTTTTGATGAGCGGCGCATGGCAAGGCGTACAGGCGCAGGGATACGCAACAGACAATCCCAACATGAAGAACTTCTACATGGCCCGCCGGCAAATCACGATTACCGACGATTCGCCCGCAGTCAACGACCAGCGCACCAATCCGCAGCCCGGCGCTCCAGGAGCCGGACCAGGGATGGCGCCCGGAATGGGTCGCGCACTGCCCAAAGCCGGATGGACACCGTACTCTCAATTCGTGCCCGGCTTAAGCACCAATCTTCCCAAGACAGCCAACGGCGTTCCTGTCCCAGTCACACAGGCTCCGCCCGATCCGACAGGTATGCGCGGCCGAGCCGGCAAGTTGAAAGGTTCGAAAGCCGCATCTTCTAAGCCTAAAGCCGCATCAAGCGGGGGCGGCGGTCCGTCGTTGAAAACTTATACTCCATACAAAGGCTATGGCGCGCCCGCGCAAATGACCAAAGGCGGTGGAGTGCCAAACTACACTGCAGGTGGAACTTCATCACCGAGCGCAAGTTCGGGCTCCGGATACGGCAATCAGCAGACTGAAACAAACGTGCGCGGCAGCGTTCTGCACTGGGCTCGCGTCAAACGCAAATCTTTGAATTAGCAAGACGCAATCGTTGCAATACTATCTCGTCGGCACTTCCTGCGACTTGATCGCGTGCGCGACTTCTTGCGCAATTCCCTTCGCTATGCGCCCGGGCAGGACGTTTTTCACTTCAGCGAAAACACCCACATCCTGCCTGAACATTGTGGGAGTGAAAGCGAATAACTTATCCTTGATTTGCCAGAGAACCTCACCTGTTTCACCATCGACGAGTTGAGCCGAAACCCTTGCACGAGCCTCGTCGGCCATCGAATCGTCTTTAATCAAGAACTGACCAATCACGACACGCACCAGATATTTTGATTGGTTGAGCTTGCCCAACTCAACCAAATCATCTCCTGCGGACAGCCCCTTTCCATGCCCTTCTGCGGAAACTTCCGACTCAACTATCTCTTTGCCTTTCAGTAGATTTTTCAGCCTGTTAGTAAGCTGGGTTTGCACGTCTTTAGCCATCGACATGATTTCCGGCTTCTTCTCCAATTCGATATTTTCTTTCTTCAACACACCGGCCCACAGATCGTCAGCCTTGATGCTGAGCGGACCGGCGCAGGGAAGTATCGCCAACCGGTTCGGCAATTTCACGACTGCTTCCGAGACTGTTCCAAAAGACGATGATGCAGAACTGGGGAGATGACGCACAGCAGATGGAGCCGACGATGCCACCGTATGTGATGCCGCCGACGCCTGGGTAGCGCCGGGTATGTGCGATGGAGAGTCCGGCAAGCCGGGACGTGGGGAAGCAGGGCGAACAGAGAGTTTCAGCGCGTCTCCCTGCCACTTGCTCCTCAAAACAGGCTGCTGCAATTCGCCCCTTTCGCGCAATACTTGTGTTTTGACTTTGTCACGCACGTATTCGAATGCTTCGCCCAAACTTGTGAACTCACCTTTTTGTTTTAGACCGTCAATCAGGTGATGTGTAAAAACGCCGTTGGGATAGCTGGCCGACTCCCAGGAGACCTGGCTTGGTTCGCTGGAGCAGATTACAAGCTGTCCGGTCCCCTGCGAGATGGCATCGGCGTTGACGTTTCGCGAACGAAAAACACCCTTTTCATCGGCTTTGGCGGCGCCGCTGTGACAGGCATCGAGAATGACTATGATGCGCTGAGAATGAACTCGCTCCTTAATCATTCGCGTCAGATCTTGCACGGGGATACCGGTCGCATAAAGGCTTTCTTTGTCGGTATTGTGAGCGAGCAAATAGCTTATGCCGCTCACATCCATCGATTGCGGGCTGCCGTGACTGGAGACATAAATAATGACCAGATCGTCCGGCTCAGCCACCCGCGGCAACCACTTGTCGCCGACTTGCGCCAAGATGTTTTCTCTGGTCGCCTTTTCATCCGTCAACAAACGCACATGATCCGGAGCGAAGTGCGCTTCCTTGACCAGGTAGTCCGCAAAATCGGCAGCATCTTTGCTCGCATACTTCAATGATATGGTCGGGTCTTGAAATTTGCTGATACCGACAACCAGAGCCCACTTGTCTGCAATCGGCTTGTTAGAAGAGGGCAATTCATCAGCATAAGCCGCAGCCGTGCTAATCAAGACGGCACAACAAGAGGCAAAAAACAAAAGAAGGGCTTTGACAGGCAACGGTCTAGACAACCGACGAGACAACCGACGAGACAATTGACCAGACATCGGACTAGAAGAAATGATTCTGCCTAACATTGCGTTCCACTACCCGGGGATCCTCTATATATTGCCACAGACCAGCGAATTGGTCGAACTCTTCCTTCATCACAGATTCCTCACAACCTCCGCGTAAATTGGCAAATGTAAGCACTGAACAGAGGTACAAATCAAATTTTTACGGCTCGCCAATTGATTAGGAGATAGGACAATGAAACTCAATGAAATCAAACCGGAAATAGTGGCGCCCTTAGTAGTGATTTCGTTCTTGTCGGCGCCTGCAGCGTTTGCTG
>JADYYD010000169.1 GCA_020853845.1 Candidatus Melainabacteria bacterium | reverse complement strand
GTGATCTTTCTTGACTGAGGTTTCTTTGGTTTGGCCGTCCTGGTTTGCCCTGCGTTATCTAAATCTTTCTGCGCTGACGATTGGTCAGAATTTTCGTCAAGGTCCTTAGTTTGCGGCTGAGTTTTCTTGCTCTCAGGCTCGGCTTTTCTTGCTTCTGTTTTCTTCGCTTCCGGAGTGCCTGATGCACTTTGGGGTCTGGCTGTCGGACGCGACTTCAAACCAAGGATGTCCTCGGCAAAACTCTTGTACTCTTCGGCAACTTTGCGCACTTCATTAGACAAATCGGCAAAAGTATCCGTCGTTTTATCGCTCGGCCTTCCCGCCGAACGCTCGCTGCTTTTCTCACGCGGTTTCTCGGCATCAGGCACTGCCTTCGGTTTTTCACCGCGCGGCACGAACTGCGGCATCTCATCACCGCACCGAGGGCAATACTTCATCCTCTTTTCCGTCGACCATTTACAGCCGCAGCCGGGACAGAAGATATCCTGAGCAATCTTTTGCCCGCAATCCGCGCAGAATGTAGCAATCGGGTTGCTCTTTCCGCAATGGGGGCAAACTCTTGGCGCATCAACCGGCTCGCTTGATTTGCCGCTCTCTTTGCGTTTTTCCTCTGCCTTGAGAGCAGCCTTCTCGGCTTCTGTCAAAGGAGCGCAACCCTGACACAGATTGGCTCTCGGGTTGTAGCAACTCTTGGGACAAACCCATTTCAGGCAGCGCGCGCAGTGTCTGAAGTGTTTTTGCGCTTCCTCGACAGCATTGGTATAGGCTTCAACCCATGCTTTTCCTTTGAAAAACAGCCGCGACACATCTTTCTTTAGTGTGTCGAAATCGAAGTCTTTCTCCTTTTCCTTCTTCCAGTCGGTCGCATCCCAAATGGACGTGACCACGCCGAGCGCATGAATGCGAAAAGGTGTCAGATAACCTTTGTTGCACCTGTCGCAGAAAAATTCGAACTGAAAACCCGTGTTTTTTGAGCGATCAACATAACGGCGGGTGAAAAATGAAAGATCCATATTTACTCAGATTGAGAACCTTATATATAGTTCCCTAACTCCTGAATAGTATACCGTAGCAAAATTTTCCGCAAATCCCTAGTTATACGGCGTTTTACTTAAGCGAAGCGGACATATCGCAGAAGAAAGTTTCGCCGGCGATTGGAATCGACTTGCGCTTAGCATTTTCGGAGAAGTCTAATTGGTCCAACTTAATCGTGTGCAACGAAATATCCGAATACGAGCGATAGTGAAACTCCTTATTCTTCAAATCTTTGATTAGAATCCACTGCGTGAAATCGCAATATTTATCGTCACCACTGGCAGTGCGCACGACACCCAGCGGAATATCGACCGAATTGAGAATATGCTGCGCGAGTATGACGGCGTTTTTGTTGTCGGCCGGCTGTCTTGCAAATGATTTGTAGGCGGCAGTGTGAATGAAACGCGACGACGGCAATGGATTGCCGGGCATGCCGAGGAGGCCGCCGCCCTGTCCAACCAACTTAGCATTCGGCAAGTTGAAGAAAGCGCCTTTATCCGAATATGGCGTCAATTCAAAGTAGTTCTCCAGATTTTTGCATTGCCAGTCGAATGTCGGTGCGTTTGTAAGAACGCCCAATTGATTGTCGAAGATTTTTAGCTCTCCGTCAGTGAATTCGAAGACTGCACTCTTGCCGGCAGCATCATGCAATGACACATGAATCGTCGGAATGCCGCCCCAGTCCTTGAGAGAAGGAGCCCAGATTTTGACGTTTTTCACCGCAGCCTTGGCTTCATCCACGCTCGAGAAGTTGCCCAAGAGCCAATCACCAAAGTCGACCAGGGAAATGGCGCGCGCCTCGTCCCCTTTAGTCAGTTCGTGATACTTGCTGCCGGGCAACCATAAGAAGCCTATGCTCAATCCCTTTTCGTTCATCCCATCAAGAGTGGGTCCGGAGCTGCCGCCATCCACGGCTAGATATCCAAATTTAGAAACCCATTTCAGCCCGGGCAAATCGCCCGGAGCCTTCGACTGTATCGTCACGCCCCGCGGATATTTGTTGACCCGAGAGTTCAAATCGGCGCCCCATTCCATAGATCTGCCGACTACTACGGTGCCGTCCGAGGCATTCAGGCGAAAATCCGTGCAAGCCGTGCTGGGCTGAGCACATAGCGAAACGAACAAGCAGAAAACCAGCAAAAGTGCCCACCGGCGTGAGTTTGCCATAAGACCTCCGGAAAAGAGGGTCCGATTGTATCCTGGCCGGGGCGGCGAGGCAATCGGCGGTTTCGCCCGAACACCCAACCGGATAAAGCTTTCCGGACTTTATCTCGGTTTGTTTCCCGACCTGAGCGCCTTTTGTCCAAAATCCGGAAGCTCCGTATACATCCGAGCACGGCTACAAATATGCTTCCCCCCGTACCGGTGATTCCCACAATGTCAGAAATACTGCAAGGTCTCGAGCCCACTGCTCGAGTTCAGAGCGATGCCGTGGAGGCAACGCCTGCCGTAGATATGCGAAGCGCCAGGCTCCTTCCGGAAACGACCGGCTCGACTGATTCTTCGAACTTACCAACAGCCACTGTTACCGCCCATCATATTGAATTGGGCGACGCATCAGGCTCGATCCTTCAGCAGCCGTATGCGCTGGACTTCGACAATGACGAGGGTCTGGATGTGCGCGGCTTGCTCACGCAACTTCTGGACTTTCCGGGAGCCCGAGACGGCGTAGTGCCGGACAGTTGGGGCACGCACCAGCGGCCCGAATTCAAGCGGGTCAGCCCTGCCGTCGATTCTGTCTATACGCTCAATCCAAAAGTGGAGAAATTCATAGACGGCATAAGGGACGACTTCCAAAAGGCCTTCAACACACAGCAGGCCTGAGCCTGCATCAGATGACTTTTCAAGCGCCAATGCCGTCTGCGAACCTCATGTTCGCGGGGCGAGAGCTTTTGCTTCGTTCGGTTTAAAATAGAAATTCATCTATACCGCCGAGGCAAAGATTGAATGCAAAAACGTCATCTTATCAATGCGATTGCGGCATGTCTTGTTGCAGTGTTACCGGCAATGTCGGCTCCCGCCAATATGTACAATCAGGCAGTAGCTGACTATAACGCCGGCAGATACGGGCAGGCAGCAGCCGCTTTTGAATCTCTCAAGACAAGTTATCCGAACAACGCTCTTACACACTATTACCTGGCACTCTGCCGCCAGGCGCTTGGTCACCTAGACAAAGCAAAGCAAGAATATCAGTGGGTTTCGCAGTATGGCGACGCCAGCTTGAAAGGACTTGCAGCGCAGGGACTATCGAGAATGTCGGGCGCAAGATCGTCGGTTTCCAACGGCAAGGTGAAAAAAATTCTCGAATTCTACGCTAGTTGGTGAGGGCCGTGCAAAAGATTCGCCCCCGTGTTTGAGGCGACCCAACAAAGATTCAGAGACGTTTCATTCCAGGTTATAGATGTTGATAAAGACAAGGCAACCAGCGACAAATATGGAGTATCAGGAATACCACATCTAGTCTTTCTCGATGGTGGTGGCAATGTGTTGTACAGCGGCGGAGCATTCTCCGACGAAGAGTCATTCTCCGCTCAGATAAACAAGTTCCACTGAGTTGAAAAATTGCTGCCACCATCCGGCTGTACAAACATCCAAAACAAGTACTTCACAGAGATGCAGCAATGAAAAAAACTCAACAAGGAAAAGCACTGATAATAAGCACCCTGGCTTTTGCATTCATTGCAATTCAGGGTGCTTTCTGCGCACCGACTTTCAATCAAGCGGTAGCGGATTACAACGCCGGCAAATATGGGCAGGCAGCATCGGCGTTTGAAACTTTGAAAGCGGCATACCCGAATAATGCCTTGACGCGTTATTACCTGGCGCTCTGCCGTCAGGCGCTCGGGCACTACGACAAAGCGCGTGAAGAATATCAATTTGTTGCCACTACCGGCGATGCTAGATTGAAAGCTTTGGCGCAGCAAGGAATGCAGCGTATGGGTGGGTCCGGGTCATCAGGCGCCAACTACACCGGCGCTCATCCCGCAGCGGTGGCGGCGGCAAACGCAGCAATGGCCGCCATGAAGAATGGTCAGACCAATTCCAGCACAAATCCAAATGCCAGTCCTGTCAAAAAAATCTATAAATTTACGGCACCATGGTGCGCGCCATGCCAGCGGTTTCGCCCCATATTCGAAGCAGTCAAACCGCAATTCAATAATATCCAGTTCGAGGAAGTCGACTACGATACAAATCCGGACTTGAGAGCCAAATACGACGTATC
>JADYYD010000168.1 GCA_020853845.1 Candidatus Melainabacteria bacterium | reverse complement strand
TTGAGCAAGCGTGACGAACTGCTTGATGCCAAAGAGCAAGAATTGGCGCGCAAGGAAAGCGAAAACGCTCAGTTGAAAGCTCAGCTCGAAGAGTTGCGCGATCAAACCAAAGAGATGGTTACAGACTTCCAGCGCCAAATGGTGGAAACGAAAGCCAAAGCGGAAGAGGCTCAGGTCCAAGCTCAACAAGCGCAAGCTCAGGCGGCAGCCGCCACGCCTCCGCGCTCGCAGAGCTTCTTCGACGTCGCTCCCACGCCGCCCGCCGCGGCACCCAACTTGTTCGATGCCAATCCTTCTGCTAAGCCTCTGGATTTGCCCGGCAGTCAAACTACTGAATTGCCGACGTCTTCAGCACCGCCGCAGTCCGCAGCGCCGGCACCTACCCCTGCGGCTGCTACTCCACCGGCACCGCCGCCGCCTCCTCCTCCACCGCCGCCGCCACCGCCCCCTCCTCCTCAACCGGTCGAGTCACGCGATGACCAGGCAATCCCGCGCGCGCCGGTGACCACGCCATTTTCGACCGGCGCCGGCAGTTACGGCAGCGGCGTCAGAGCTCAGGTCTTCGAAGTTATCGTGCGACAGGCACTGGCCGGCGCGCCCTGGCGCGAAATTTGCGCCGGACCCATGCAAGTCAACAACATCACACCCGATGAAGTTGAAGCTGAAGTCAAACGTCGGCAGGCATTGCTCAAAAAATAGTCCCAAACATAGAAGTGTAGGCTTTTTTGCGAAATCTGCAGCTCGACTTGCTAAGAGCACTGGCAATTCTACTTGTGCTTGGCCGTCATATGAGCCAGACACCACAGGACATGCCGGACTTTTTCAAAACGTTTTTCGAAGCCTGGCGAGCAGTGGGATGGATGGGCGTCGACCTTTTCTTTGTGTTGAGCGGCTTTCTGATTTCAGGACTGATAATCAGAGAATTTGAAAAGCACGGAAATTTCAACGGACTGCATTTTTTGATCCGCCGCGGCTTTAAGATCTATCCTTCTTATTATCTTTTTTTGGTTGTCGCATTGCCGGCGATCATTTGGATCCCGGGTGCCGTGACGCCCTACAAATTTATGTGCGAAGCGCTTTTCGTCTCCAACTATTTCGACAATATTTGGGGGCAGACGTGGTCATTGTGCATTGAGGAGCATTTCTATCTGCTTTTCGCGCTCGGCTTTTACATATTGAGCAAACGAAAAGCACCCATCAAATACTTGATGTACGCATGCATCGTCACAATGATTTTTCCATTGTGCTTGCGTATTTATATGATCAACATTTTGCCGTTCTATCAAAAACCCTTTCAAACAGCCACTCTCTTTCGAATCGATGCGCTCGCCTTCGGTGTTCTTATCTCGTGCTTGTTTCAACTGCATGGTGAAAAGTTGAAAAACAAGTTGCGCGCGCACGCACCACTTGTCACTGCATTTGGTGCACTGTTGATCCTGCCGACTGCGCTCGGCGGTTATGAATCGAAACTTCTCTATACAGCCGGTCTGACCGCGCTGTACATAGGATGGGGACTGATTCTTGCCGTTTGCATGTGTTATGAGTATCAAACCAAAAACAAGATCATCGCCACTTTGGCACTGATAGGAACTTTCTCCTATTCCATTTATTTGTGGCACAAACCATTTTCCGGTTTGTGCTGGCTGCCTTCATCAGTTTGGCCGGGTCATCTAAATGAATGGGGACGCATGGCTGTTTTCTTCATCGCCAGCTTCGCCGTAGGCATCGGCATGTCCAAGCTCGTCGAATATCCGACTTTGAAATTGAGAGACAAGTGGTTTCCTTCTCGCTCAACCAATTGAAAGCTTGGTCTTGTTGAAAGCTTGGTCTTGCGCACGAAATAGTTTTCCAAAAAGAAACCGGCGCATTATTCGTGCGCCGGCAAAAATCATGACTATCTCTTGCCTAAGGTTTTTTCGCCGGAGCGGGAGCTGGCGCTGGCGCCGGTGCGGGAGGCGGAGCGGGTTTGTTGGCTCTGTGCGAAATCGATGCTTCGATGGCTTTCCATTCGTAGACGATCTTTTCCATGTTGCCCATAAAATGCAAAACGCAGTTTGCAGGCAGGCTGCTGAACATTTCCGTCATGGTGTAGAACACAACGCCGAGAATCGTGAGAGTGCATATGATCACCACGCTTCTTGTGAAACGCGCTTGCTCATCAATCTTTTTGCTGAGTTGCGCCAGACTTGTTTCGAACGAGCTACCGTCAACCATAATTGCCTCGCGATTCTATATTGAGCTCACTAGCGACGGCCGTGATTATATCCTCTTGATTTGCCATGTTTCGCCAAAAAGGGCATCAGAAAAGCGAATCGCTTATTGTTTTTAGAGCTTTTAACAAGTACTTTTCATCGTCTTCGAATACTGAGCGGAAATCAATCATCAACCTTTCGTTTTGAATGATGCCGATAATCGGCGGATCGAATCGACGCAATTGATCGCTGAGCGCCTTTGCTGTTGTCTTTTTGCTTCCTGCGCCATCGATGACCAGGGCAAAACTGGGCAGTGTTTTTCCAGGGACTGTGCCGCCGCCCATGGCTGCCTGACTGGGCTCGATGCTCAATTTCAATCCGGAAAGGGCGCTTGCATTTGCTTTTACGAACGCTTCGATGCGAGTTTTTATCGCATCAGCGCTGGCAGATGCCAGTGCCAGCGCCGGGATTTTTTTGAAAGGGTCTGCGGACAGATAGAGAGAAAGAACCTCTTCAACGAAGGCGATAGTCAATTTGTCGGCTCTCAGGGCGCGATATATAGGATGCTTGCGCAATTTTTCCACGGTTTCTTTCTTGCCCGCGATGATGCCGGCTTGCGGTCCTCCAAGAATCTTGTCGCATGAAAACATGCAGGCATCCAGACCGATTGCAATGCGGTCCGGCACTGTAGGCTCATCGTCTAGTCCTATTGAATGCAGGGAAACAAGCGCACCGGAGCCGAGATCTTCGAGCACGGGAATGCCCGTTTGGCGCCCCAGATCGACAAGCTCTTTTACTGATGCTTCTTGCGTGAAGCCGGTGATGGCGAAATTGGAACGGTGGCACTTGAGTATCATGCCGGTTTTCTCAGTGATCGCTTTCTTGTAATCGGCGGCACTCGTGCGATTGGTCGTCCCTACTTCTTTGAGAATCCCGCCTGCTGACTGAATTACGTCCGGCAGACGAAAGCTGCCGCCGATTTCAATCAACTCGCCGCGCGAGACTATCACTTCTTTTCCTGAGGAAAGCGCTGCTACAGCAAGCATTACAGAGGAAGCGTTATTGTTTACCACAATCGCTTTCTGGCAATTGAGAAGAACGCGGCAGAGCTGCTCCAGCTTCGTGCCTCTCTCTCCGCGCTTGCCTGTTTCCAAATCGAGTTCGAGATTGGTATAGCCGCCCGCGATTTTTTCGATGCGCTTGCCGATTTCGAAGGGCAGGGGCGCGCGCCCAAGATTGGTGTTGAGTATTACGCCCGTGCCGTTTATGACTTTGCGAATTCCGGGCAAGAGCAATTGATGGGCGCGATTGAGAACGTTCTGAGCAATTTGGTCTGCATCAATTTGAAAATCTTTTTTGCCGGAAATCGTTTTATTATCGGATTCTTCATCTGCCCCGGCCGACTTATCGGTCTTTCGCGCACCGTCCTCGAGCAGGTTTTCCCTCAGCTCCTTTAGCTCCTCTCGAATCAGGTGAGCGAGCGCTGCCTGGCTGATTTCCGTGGCCAGCGACTGCAGTTTTTCATGATTCAAAAGCCGGTCGACCTGAGGGATCTCAGCTCTTTTATCAGGCGTTTTGTTAGTGATTTTATCGGGCATTTTCAATTGCGCATCTTGTCGTCAAAGGGCTTGTCAGATAGAGGATAAACACACACAATTAGAATATGTAGTACGCGGTGACCAGGCTGACAACCAGGGGGCTAGTGTCCCAGAACTAGCTTTCATAAACGAGGTGGCACGTGGGAAAGACACTGAGAACCAAACAGCTTTATCAGGATAGAGACTGGCTCATACAGAAGTATGTTAAGGAGAAGCTTAGCACCGTTGAGATCGCCCGTATCTATCGCGATACCGAAAATAAATGGTGCGACCCTAATACAATCTCGCGCTGGCTGAAAAAACACGACATTCCCATGCGTACTCTGGCTGAAGCTCAGCAAAACCGCCACGCCGTCGTCCCTCCGCCAGTCAAGCGCGGTCGCAACGGGTAGGGATGCCTGAATTTAGAACGCGAGCGAAGTTTGCAGAGCGTTAATTGTCCACAGGAAGCCAGGGCAGAAGCCGCCCACCGAAAGCCAAGAGCCGCCAACCATAAAACCGCAAAGAATATAGAGGATAACGTCGCGCCCGCCGGCCAGGTAGAAGGCGCAGTAGGCAAAGAAGCTGAATGCCGGTCTCCAGAAGCGCGCATCTTCTTCACGCACGGCGTGAGCGCCCAGGCAAAGGGCAAAGATGATTGGGAAACCGAAGAAGAAAACGTCAAAGAGCATTCGAGCCGCCTTAGATTCAAAAGGGTCGTGAAGTTTCTAAACCCTCACTATGAGATAACCAGAGGCAGCACCCCGTGTCCATGGTGTTTTGCCCATGAGAGGCTATACTGCAGAGCCTATCCATAAGATAGGTGCCCGTCGAATGGAGAAACAAAGAGACTTCCAATGAGCGAAAGAGACGAAGGCGAGTTCGTATTCGGGCGCAATGCGCT
>JADYYD010000167.1 GCA_020853845.1 Candidatus Melainabacteria bacterium | reverse complement strand
CAGCGCTATCCCAAATCGCTTCGCAAGGTCAAGCATCTTTTGAGCGTGCTCAAGCATCGATGCGACAGTCATCCGGAGGATGCCGAGGCTGCAAATTTGCATGCCCGAGCGCTTAGTCTGGTCGCCGCCGTCGGAAAAACGCCGGAGACTATTCAGTAGTTAATCCTGGGGAAAGACCCGAGCTCATCACAGTTTGAGCTCCGGTCTTTCTCTTTAAAAACCGGTAGTACTATTGCGGGTAGTAAAATGGTTTGTCATTGAAATGGTGGTTTTTTTTGCCACTGCAACCGATTAGAAAAATTCGAATTTTTCTAATCGGTTGAATGATAAAAAGTGCCTGAAAGCCCCAATCGACGTTGATCCATTTTCGATTTTTCAATGTCCGGCAAGACCTGAAATGCCAGAAATGCTTGCAGTACAACGGTTCTACATGTGATTAGAAAAATTCGAATTTTTCTAATCATGCGTGCGTGCACGATTTTCGATCTTGGTTGTTTTAAACTATTTTGCCGTTGCGCATTCTAAAAAAAACTCCGCAACGGCAGTGAGAGCCCCTAAGCAAAAGGGCTCTCAAAGACGATTTTCGCATTCAAAATTGTTAGCTAAGCAAGAACATCTGAGGATTCATGCCGATCTCGCAGGTGTTCCAGTGTGTGGTGGGGAACAGCCGGACTTTATAAATTGCTGATACTTATCTGTTTTCGTTGCGGTTGTAGTGAGCAAAACCGCGGAATGTAGCCCAGACCGGGGTGTCTTCGAAGTAGGACGGCTCGGACATTGCTTTTTCGATTTCGTCTACTTGCTGTTGCTTTTGTTGTTCGACGTTTTGGTGAGCAAGGATTTGATATTCAGGCATGAGAAAGAGACCTCGGGGCGGGAGGGAATATCGACTAAGTGTGTGAAGGTTGGGCGGGCGTCGATTGCTTTCGACAAACACATTGTCAAGGACATTGCGTGAAAAATACGTGAATCACGTATTCACATCAAAAAATCCCCATTTGATGGGAAAATTCCGGTGTCGGCTCCTTGGGGCGAACGCCATATAAAGGAAAAAACAGGGGTAATATTCGCGTGAACGTGAGAAATTCCAGCCAGGCGAAGGACCGATTTAACCTTTTGCTGAAAAATTCGGAGCGTCTTTTCGGACGCTTTCCCTCCGATGCCTGCGCTGCCGGCTTTCGCGAGCTGAAAGACGCTGTTCGTGACCCCTGGATGGTCGAAAGTCTGAACCTCGATCCTTACTGGCCCAAATGGAACAGCCCCTGGTGGTATTTCACTCTGTGCCTGGAGATGGGCTGCACAAGCGGCGTTGATCATGCGGGCGCACCCGCGCATCTTTCGATAGAGCTTCCGACTGATCTGCTGGAGCATTTCGCCGCCAGGGTGAACGAGCATTATTTGCAGTCGTTTCCTATTAAGGAAGAGGAACTTCCGGCCGGGGCAGATCCGATGCGCCATATCTTGTGCTTTTGCGCGATGGGCACTGCTGTTCAAATTCTCGAACACAACGCAATCGCAAGCGATGAACGCATTCCGTGGCTGCGTCCATGGTTCGAACGATATCAAATGGCGGACGGCGGCTACAACTGCGATGAAGCTGCGTATTTAAATGACCAGCCGCGTTCTTCCATCGTTTCCACGGTTCCTATGCTGGAAGCGCTGATGAAATTATCACAACGTGGACTTTCCGCGCGAGAGAGTGCAATTCTCGACAATGGCATTTCTTACTTGTTGAAGAGAAGCTTATTCAAATCCATATGTAAGAACGCGCCCATAGACCCGAATTTCTCGCGACTGACTTTTCCGCGTTTTTATGAATATGATGTTTTGCGCGGTCTGAGTTTGGTTTGCAATTGGGCTGTGCGTTTTAAAAAAACGCTTCCATTTAGCGCAATAGAAGAGGTTCTCGATCTGTGCTGTTCGAAAATTCGAGATGACGGTCAATTGTACATAGAGCGCCAGTTTTACGCCGACAAGAAGACGCCTATGTGTAAGAACGGCGAGTGGACGCGCGGCCATGACGTTTCCGTTTTTACTTTGCTTAGCCAGGCAGGCGCCCTCGAAACACCCAGCCCGGCTCTTACAATTGCGCTGATGAATGTTTTGAAAAACCTTAGCGAGCTTGATGAGCGCGGCAGCATCGAATTTTAAGTTTCACGCAGAGAGGCAATGCAATGAAAGCTTTGGAACGTTATACGCATGAAGATCGCCAACGTATCGTAGATAGGCTGACGCCCGTTGTTGAGGCGGAATTTGGCGAGAACTTTCTTGCCTTCGCGTCTATCGCATCTTTCGCGCGCAATGAAGATTCGCACTATTCTGATCTGGAGCTGGTTATCTTCGTCAAGCAGCTTGATGAGCCGGACAAGGCATTCGGCATCGGCAAAATCATCGATGGCATGCTGGTGGAACTCTATTGCTATACGCCCGAAGGCTATCTGGCAAACGTGCGCGATGTGAGCAAGAACTGGATCATCTCCGGCTCCGACCGGTTGTCCGCTATCATCAACCCGAAATTGATTGACGTTTTGAATAAATATTCCGTCGCTGACATAGAAGAGAAGTGCCTCCGAGAGGCGGTCTCGTACTGGCCGGAAATTCAGGAGTCGACGGGAAAGGTCTTGAACGCAATCACAAACGATAATCGTGACGGGCTTCTTCTGCTTTCCGCCGACATGATCGAGCACATGCTGGTATTGATGTCGTTTCTCAACACGGTGCCGTTCGTGACCTTCGGGCGCTTTATTTCTCAAGCCCAGAAGTTTTCCACCCGACCTAAAAATTGGGATCAGCTCGTCGCACTGTTCAACGCCGGAATTCCAGACCCTGTGGTCTTCGCCGGATTGATAGACGAAGTGATAACCGACTTCGAGCAAATTTTTGAAACTCGCGGTTGCACCTTGTATGATTGCCGGGACCCGGTCGAGATGGTTGCCGCTCTCAAAGCAAAAGTTGCCGGCGGGCAGTGGCTGAAGTCTTAGTGTGCGCCGGGCGTCTGAGGACACTCTGTTTTGCACGCAGGGTTTGATGCGACTGTGGTTGAGTCAGGAGAATGAGCATTGGTTGAGCGCAAACATTTTGATGTGATTGTCGTTGGGCTGGGCGCGGCCGGCAGCTCTGCTGTCTATCAACTGGCCAGGCGCGGTTCGAAAGTTCTCGGAATCGACCAGTATGAGCCGCCGCACACGCTCGGCTCCACGCACGGCGATACACGCATTACGCGCCAAGCCATCGGAGAAGGCGATCATTACACGCCTTTGTCGTTGCGTTCGTATGAGATTTTCCGTGAAATCGAGAAACAAGTGGGTGAGAAACTGCTGCTTGTCACTGGTGGTCTGATGATTTCCAGCAGCGAGAGCATGGGCGTCAATCAAGTAGCCAACTTTTTCGAGACGACATTATCCGCCGCGCAAAAGTACGCAATTCCGCATGATGTGCTGAGCGCGGAGCAAATCCGTATTCGCTTTCCTCAGTTCAAGGTGCAGGACAGCGAGATGGGCTATTACGAGTTCGAGTCAGGTATTTTGAAACCGGAAGCCTGTGTGCGCGCCAATTTGAAACTCGCTGAAAAGGCAGGCGCTAAGCTGCATGTCAATGAAAGAATGATCGAGTATTTCGAAGATGCAGATGGTGTGGTGGTAAAAACAGATAAAGGCGAATATCACGCGGACAAACTCGTTTTGTCTGTTGGCCCGTGGCTTCCGCAGATTGTCGGCGAACAATTGAAAAGCCGATTCAAAGTCTATCGGCAAGTACTTTTTTGGTTCGATTGCAGCGACAGTTACGATAGTTTTGTGCCGGGCAAATTTCCCATTTTTATCTGGGACGCGCTTGGTGAGCACGATGCCATGTACGGATTTCCGGCTGTCGACGGCAAGGATGGCGGCATAAAAATTGCGACGGAGCAATATGTAAATGAAGTGACGCCGGAAAATGCGGAGCGGAATGTCTCACAAGACGAAATAGATACGATGTTCGAAAAGCAGATAGCGCCTTGTTTTCCTGCGGTCAAACGCACCTGCATCAAGTCGGCTGTTTGCTTGTACACGGTGACGCCGGATGCGGGATTTGTGATTGACTTTTTACCTGGTTCCGACCGAACAATCGTGTGTTCTCCCTGTTCCGGTCATGGTTTTAAACACTCGGCTGCCGTTGGAGAATGCGTTGCCGAACTGGCGCGCGACGGCAAAACAACCATCAATATCGAGCCGCTGCGGATCAATCGAGGTGCGCTTGTGAGGGCGTGATGCGGAAGTTTTAAATTTGCAGGCTGGGTAAAACGAAACGGTAGAGAAGGAGAAAGAAGTGTCGGAAGTGGCGATGAAACCGGAAATTCGTGTGCTGGAAAGGGCCGATGCCGACACCTTTTGGAAGCTGCGCCTGCGCGGATTGAAAGAAGATCCGGAGGCATTTGGAGCCAGTCTTGCAGACTCTGTCGATGCAACACATGAAGAAATTTGCAAACGCCTTGCTCGCACCGAAGAATCATTTGCCCTCGGCGCGTTTAATCCCGAACCGTGCGGCATGCTCGGATTTTACCGTCGCCAGGGCGAAAGAGTGCGCCACAAGGGCAGCATCTGGGGCGTCTATGTGGCTCCGGAGGCTCGCGGAACCGGGCTTGCTCGGCGCCTGATGGTCGAGGCAATCGAACGCGCGAAGCAAATGCCTGGGCTGGAAGAAGTTCTCTTAACCGTGAGCACGACACAGGGACCGGCGATGAAACTGTACGAATCGCTCGGCTTCAAAGAATACGGGCATGAGGTAAAGGCGCTGAAACAGGGCGATCTCTACATCGACGAGAAAGCGATGATGTTGCGCTTGCACGATTGAGTTTAGCTTGCAGGACGTTTTACTTCTCGATGAGAACTAGAGAGTCGATGATTCCATCGAACACCTCTCGGTGTTTCTCAAAATTGTCTGCATAATCCGAGCAAGAGATGATGAAATAATTGTCGGCACTCGTGGCAAATGCTTTCAGTACTCTGGTCTGTTGAGCGACTGGAGAGTCCGTGCCGGTCGGCAGTTTCAATGTTTGCAGCAAGACGAGTTTTCTTATCGTCAACGAGCCGAGCTGAATTTTCTTGTCCGACTCGACCTTCCAAATTGACGACCACTGGCGAACGGCGGTATCGCATATAGTGTCAAGCGTGTGCCCGCTCGGAATCGGTTTTACAACGATTTTGACGTTGGGAATCGGGTTGGGTTGCTTGAAAGTCTCTGCGGGTGCTGCTACGGCATCGACTATTCCGACTGGATCTGGTTTTACCTGCCAGTTTTTCGGAAAGAGAATTCGATACCCCTTTACCACATTTTGAAATATCAACGAATCTGATGCAATCGGTACTGTGTTTGTTTCCGCGAAGCAGGGCGGGATTGCGGCAATGTTGAACGAGAAACAGAAAAGCAGCAGTATCCGATTCAATGATGTAACTACGATGTTCAAAGCGAGTGACCTTCTTTATGCTAAGTCCATGAAAGTGCAGATGATGATTGTAGCTGTTTGCTTGGTTTTAGGCATGATTGCTTTAAATGCCTCCGAACGACTGTTCGAGCGGGACAAACCAAAACATGGTCGCGGCTGCCTCTGCAAGATGTTAAACACCTTTCCATCTGCCGAAGTGTTTGATCGCGCAATTTCGGCTAATTCGCAAGACGCTGTGGCTTACGAAGGGCGGGCAGTTGCACGCTGCCGGAAAGGTGAAACGATGTTTGCTCTTCGGGACATCCAAACGGCAATTGATTTGGCTCCACGTCGTAGTTACAGCCACTTGATCAAAGCAGAGATTTTGCTTTCGCTTTCGAGTTCATCTGTTGCCCTTGCAGAATGCGACAAAGCCTGTGAGATCGAGCCCAGTAATTTTATGAACTTTCAAGAACGCGCGCAGGAGCGTGCTTGGGCCGGAAAGCTTGATGGTGCGATCAAAGATCTCGACAGGGCACTGGAGTTAAACCCGCAAGATACATGGTCGCTCGAGTATAGAAGTTCTCTCAACGTCCGGCGTGGTGACATAATGGCTGCCACACGTGACGTCGTCAAATACTGGTCTGCTTGCCCAGATAAGCTGTTTGATCCGCATGATGGACTTACTGCTTTTGTGGCTAGAACTACAAAATTTTTGTGGTCTCGCGCCATTAAGAAATAGCTGAGAAAGTGGTTTGCTGTCGCGATGTACAACTAGCTTGCGCGAGTGAAGTGAACGCGGCGCGTAGCTGTGTGATCTGGTATTCATTTACACGGCTCCTTCATATCTGTTCAACCTTCCCGCAAAGGATGGCCAGTTGCGTGTTCTAAAGATTCTTCACAAGACTCGGATTCTTAATGAGCTTAGTGAGTTTTTTTGACTCAGTTGAGAGCCAAAACCTAGTTTCTAGATCCTACTCGTCACTCTCTTCTTTCAGCATCAGCTTCACTCCACAGAACCATTTCGTTCACCAGACCAGCAAACAACAAGCACCATGCGGTGTTTGTCGCTGACCATCTGGGTGGTTTTGAGCTGAAGTTGAGAGTTGGGATGCCGTTCAACCCCTATATGACCTCTGCTTCGGTCACAAGGAGAAACAATGAGTCAGACTCTTGCACCGGGCGGCAATGCTGCGCTGCCCACGGAGAAGGTCACGGTCAAGTGCATGCACATCGGACCGGATGCGGATCTCTCCGCTCTTCTGCTCACCGCCGCCGGCAAGGTTCGCACCGATGAGGACTTCGTCTTCTACGGGCAGCCCAAGTCCGCCGATGGTTCTGTCGTTCATCTGGACAAGAAGAAGTCGGGCGATGTTTGCGAGCACGGCATCACCATCGACCTGGCTGCGATTCCCGCGGGCATCGAGAAGGTCGCCATTACGCTGACCATCGACCATGAGACCCCCAAGACGTTCGCCTCCGTGACCAGCCTCGGTCTCGCCATCAACAACGCCGCCGGCGCCGCGCTCGTGGCGATGGAGCCGAAGGGCGACAAGGAGAACGCCTTCATCATCTGCGAGCTGTACCGGCGCAACGGCGCTTGGAAGGTTCGCAACTTCAGCCAGGGCTTCACCAACGGTCTGGCGGGCATTGCCACCGCATTCGGTGTCGATGTCGGCGACAGCGCTCCTGCCGCTGCGACGCCTCCGGCTGCTGCCCAACCGGCGCCGAAGCCCGCTGCTCCGCCGCCGCCCCCCGCGCCGGCTCCGGTGAAGGTCAAGCTCGAGAAGCCCGCGCCCACCGGCAAGGTCAATCTCAAGAAGGGCTCGTCCATCAAGATCGCGAAGACGCCAGAGATCATCGCCACCGGCGAGTGGAGCAACACCTGGACGAAGACGCTCGACTACGACCTGTACGCGCACATCGCGTACAAGGACGGGCGCCAGGAAGTCATCCGCTACGACCGGCTGTCCAACAAGGACGGCTCGGTGCGCCACCACGGCGACCTCAAGTCGGGCGGCTCCGGCACCATCGAGCGCGTCTCGGTGCGCATGACCGACGACATCGCGGCGGTCGGCTTCTCGTTCTACTCGGCGATCGAGAACGGGCAGGGCTCCTTCTCGCACGCCAAGGCGCGCGTCTCCATCGACAACGGCGCCGGCTCCACCGTCGTCATCCAGGTCGAGCAGATGAGCGTCGATCCGCGTCGCTACACGCTGTACTTCGGCACCTGCATTAATCGCGACGGCGAGGCTGTCGAGATCGTTGCGCACGAGGACTACAGCCAGCGCGACTCTGAGCGCCAGGCGGTGCTCTACAAGGACGGCACCCACAAGATGGATGCCGGTCCGGAGAACCGCACGAAGTAATCCACCTCAAACTGCATCCGGCGCCGTTTCGACGGTGCCGGATTGGATTGGAAAGGACCAATATGCAAACAGCAGAAAACCAAGCGCAGGCGTGCAACTGGGGCGCTGCGCGTTTGGCCACCGGCTTCTACATGACCGACATGGTTCGTTCGGTCCTCAGGCTGGTCGACACGGAAGAGCGTGCGCTGGCCATTCAGGCTGTCATTGACTTGCTCGAGTCCGGCTGTGCGGATGAGCAAGAGTGGCGGCATGTCATCAACGAGCTGTACAGGCTCCTGCGTGCGCATCCCGATGCCCACAAGGAATCCGGCACCTGGTACGATGGCGACCCGACTATTCTGGCTCTGGCGACGGCGAAGGAAGCAGCGAGCCACGCGCTCTACAAGCTGTATCCGACGCTGTATTGCCGCGGCGAAGCGGAAGGCGCTGCTTACAAGGTGCTCAAGTATGTGATCCGCGCCATGATGCAGAATCCGGAAACGGCTGTGTCGTGCCTCAAGTGGGTCGAGCGCAGCGTCGACATCATGCGGCGCTACTAAGCGCTGCTGAAGCTGCTTGCTGAGCGGCTAAAAGAAGAGGCGGCGGAGATTTCCTTGCACAGGGTTTCTTCGCTGCCCTTTTCTCTGGATGCGAAAAACGACAAGCGGTAGTAGGGTTCACGTGTGCGAAATTGCCTCAATACATGTTTCTAGTCGTCGCCAGCCAAAAGGTTGATCAGGCGCCGATTGATGTAATAATTCTCGCGACCGATCTTTGTTGAGGTCAGAATTCCAATGTCTTGAAGCTTTTTGAGATAAACCGATGCGGTCTGACGCTTTGCTATATTTCGTTCCTCAAGAAATCTATTTTTCACGTAGGCCTCATAAAACAACAGTTCCACAAGCTCTCTGGAATAGAGGTTTGATGCCTTTGTTCGTATTTCATGTGTTACCTCATCCATCAATGATCGAATAGATAGAATTTTCGAAGCTGTTTTTCTCGCCGTTTCTTCAATCGCGTCAAGTATGTAGAGAACCCAACTCTCCCATTTCGCCTCTTCCGTAACTTCTCTCAGTCCTGAATAGTATTCGTTTCTGTGTTCGATCAAATATTTTGACATGTATAAAACAGGCAGTTTCAGTAGTTTTTCTTGAATCAAGAACAGGATGTTTATAATTCTTCCGGTTCGACCGTTGCCGTCGGTGAATGGGTGAATTGCTTCGAATTGATAGTGAATCAATGCCAGTTTTACTAGTGGATCTAATTCACTTTTTTGATTGATAAATGATTCAAGATCTCTCAGTTTGTCTCGGATCAGCGTCTCTCCTTCTGGAGGTGTGTAAACTATCTCGTTTTGCGAGTTTATGATTTTCGTCCCTGGCAATTTTCTGATTTGCATATCAGTCATTTTTATGACAGACGCAATTTCAACCATTAAGCTTGTTGTGATTGGCCGATCAGTTTGTACCGCATCAAATCCTCGTTTCAGAGCGTCCTGATAGTGCAAAACTTCTTTTGTGTGAGGGTTCAACTGGTCAACGCTGTCAGCTAAAGAGCGATAAAGCTCATCTGTTGTAGTGACAATGTTTTCAATTTCGGAAGATACTCTTGCTTCTTGTAAGCCAACCCAGCGAATAAGGAGTGTTTGATTTGGAATTTGATCGCCAACGCCTTTCAATTCGGCGAGTGCTGATGCGGCCTTAATACACTTCTTCAATACCGGCTTGGTCTCCAAGTCGATGTGGGGTGGAAGTGGTGGCAGTTCGTTATAGGGTATTTGTCGATCAAAGGGCATATTTTTATATCTATTGTTGGATATGTTTGGTTGGTTGTAAGATTTATATGTCGATGCGATCGACATATTCAAAGAACATGTCGATTTTGAATGAAAAAATCGACACATATCAATCAAATATAGCAGATAAGTGTCGAAAATTATGCAATTTTTCGACATGTTTTTACCGCAAAACAACTGTAGCGTATAGCAGAGCTGGTGCCAAGAAAGAAACCGCGCAAAGCAAGCCTTGTTTAAGGGGCTCACTATGCGCGGTTTCAAGATCAGGCTGTTAGCCCTTCTTCAGCGACACCGCCGAGGCAGTATCGAGAGCGTCTTTCTTGAGCGAGACGGTGGCTGTTTCACCCTCACCCTTGTCACCATCCTCGTCGGACGGCTTCGTGAGCGAGATTTTGCTGGTCTCTTCCACCGGGTTGGTGATGCTGAAGACCAGGCGATTGTCTTCGGTGCCGATGTCGACCTTGGCACCGCGCTTGATGCCGCCGGCGATGATCTGCTCGGAGAGCGGGTCTTCCAGCAGGCGACGCACCGCGCGTTTCATCGGGCGAGCACCGTACTGCGGGTCGTAACCGGCATCCTTGATGATCTCGCGCGCCGCATCGGTGTAGTCGAGCTCCACCTTGTGCGCGGCGTCGATGCGCTTGTGCAGGTCCTTCAGTTGCAGCTTCAGAACCTCCTTCAGCTCGTCGAGCGAGAGCTGGCCGAAGCAGACGATCTCGTCCAACCGGTTGAGGAATTCCGGACGGAACATGAGCTTGACCATCGGCAGGACCTCGTTGAGGAGGTCTTCGTGCGTGCAGTCGGCGCCCAGCTTTTCGAGCAGGGACATGATCTGCGGCGCGCCGATGTTCGACGTCATGATGATGATCGTGTTCTTGAAACTGACGGTGCGACCCTGACCATCGGTCAGGCGACCATCGTCGAGCACCTGCAGCAGGACGTTGAACACATCCGGGTGCGCCTTCTCGATCTCGTCGAGGAGGATGACGCTGTAGGGCTTGCGCCGCACAGCTTCGGTGAGCGTGCCGCCTTCCTCGTAACCGACGTAGCCCGGAGGCGCGCCGATCATGCGGGCGACACTGTGCTTCTCCATGTATTCGCTCATGTCGAGACGAACGATGTTGCGCTCGTCATCGAAGAGGAACGTCTGGAGCGCCTTGGTGAGCTCGGTCTTGCCGACACCGGTGGGACCGAGGAAGAGGAAGCTGCCGATGGGCGTCTTCGGGTCTTTCAACCCGGCGCGCGAGCGGCGCACGGCGCGCGACACGGCGGAGATCGCCATGTGCTGACCGATGACACGCTTGTGCAGCTCGTCTTCCATCTTGGAGAGCCGGGCGGCTTCGTCCTCGGTGAGCTTGTCGAGCTTGATGCCCGTCATCTGGCTGATCTTCGAGTTGATGTGCTCGGCGGTCAGTTCGGTGCCAGGGAAGTCGATAGCCAGCGCGCTGCCGGCTTCGTCGATAACGTCTATCGCCTTGTCGGGCAGGAAGCGGTCGGTGATGTACCGGTCCGCCATGTGCGCCGCAGCCACGACTGCCGCATCCGAGATGGTGATGCAGTGGTGGTCTTCCAGCGACTTCTTGCGGCCGCGCAGGATTTCGATGGTGTCTTCGACGCTGGACGGGTCCACGGTCACCGGCTGGAAGCGACGCTCGAGAGCGCCGTCCTTTTCGATGTGCCGGTATTCATCCAGTGTGGTGGCGCCGATGCAGGTGATTTCGCCACGGGCAAGGGCGGGCTTGAGCGTGTTGCTCGCGTCCATTGCACCCTGCGCAGCGCCGGCACCGATGAGGGTATGCAGCTCGTCGATGAAGACGATGCAATCCGTCGCTTCCTGCAGTTCCTTGAGAAGCTGCTTCATGCGCTCCTCGAATTCACCGCGGTATTTGGTGCCGGCAACCATGGCGACAAGATCCAGGCGCAGCAGGCGCTTGTTCTTGATGCTCTTGGGCACGCGGTCGAATGCAATCTCAACGGCCAAACCTTCGGCGATTGCGGTTTTGCCGACGCCGGGTTCGCCGATGAACACCGGGTTGTTCTTGGTCTGACGACCGAGAATTTCTACAGCCCGGCGAATTTCCTTCTTGCGACCGATGATCGGCGCCAGCTTGTTCTCGCGAGCGCGCTTGGTGAGGTCGACGGTCATCTGGTCGAGCAGAGTCGTCATCGTGCCTTCGCCCTCGGGCAAGCCGTTGACGTTGGTCGAGACCGCCTTCTCGAGGAAGGCGACCAGGTTCTTTAGACGCTGCTCGGGGGTGAGGTTGCCGTCGACCTGAGCGCCGCCCGGCAAGACGATGGGAGTGTTGTTACGGCGTTCGATCGTCAGGAACGCCGATTTGATGACGCGCTGTCCGTCCGGGTGTTTCACCAGTTGGAGCAGCAGGTGCGTAGGTGTCGTGAGGATGTGCTTGTTCTTTTCGGCGCAATCGCCGGCTTTGGCAAGCATCTCCTGGGCGTCGCGCCCGACTTCTGGCGCCGCCAGCGTGTTTCCACCGCCTCCGGCCTGCGGCGAACCATAAAGGTTGCGCGCAGTGCGCTCCAGCGTTTCAGCCGTGAGACCGGCTTCCAGCAAGAGCTTATGACCGAGAGAAGAGGATTCCGCGGCGACGGCGACCACAAGGCACGCCACGTTGATATCTTTGGAGCCGATGGCGGCGGCTTTCAGGCCCGCCAGGGTCAGCACCTTATCGAGTGACTGCGAGTTTTGCGGCATGGTGTCCGTCCTCCGTTAGAGGATCACCTTTTCAAAAGCTAAGGTGAGCATAGTTTCGGGATGAGTTGTGAGACAAAGGTCGGTCAACACAAGTCACCAGGCTGGTTTGGACACCAGAGGCAACGTTGTCCTGAGGCGAACCGGCTCTGCACTTTTAAATGCAGAGACCGGTTAGCATTGTCCATGTGATGCGGGTTTCGATTAGTCGAAATTCCGCGTCATCGTATACAGAGGACGGAGACCGAAGATGATCTCGTTGTCCAAGGTGTCTTCCTTGCCGCTCTCGATCGACTGCCAGCGAATGAATTGCCAGACAGCCAGTCCCGAGAGAAACTCAGCGGTGGGGCCCACCGTGATCGAGGTGCCGCAGGCGGAAACGACTGCCTTGGCGTCCTCGTACAGTGTGCCTTCCCAACCCTTCACCTGCGCGGGCTTGGTGGGGTTGAGCGTATAGCAGCGGCCCTCGTCGGCACCCATGCGGGTTTCGATCATGAGCTTGGTGCGCATCTTGTAACGGATGCCCTTGTTCCAGATTTCCTTGCGCGACGCCATCGTGTCGGTGAGCAGGAACACGACATCGCCGAGCGTCTGACTGCCGTCGACGCGCTCGTTGTGCGTGTGGATCTTGAGACCCGTCGCTTCCTTCACGACTTCCGCCAGAGCATCGACCTTGAGCTTGCCGATGTGCTTCTGGTCGTAGGCCTGATTGGCGATGTTGTGAGCTTCGACGACGTCGAAGTCCCAGACATGGATGTTTTCCAAACCCAGCTTGGCCAGGCTCAGAACGATACGCGAACCGGTCGCTCCGGCGCCGATGACGTCGATGCGCTTGTTGCCGAAGGCATCGCGCGAGAACACTTCAACGTGTCGAGTGATATCGACATTGTTCATGATGTTTTCTCCTGATTACTGGGCGTCGTCCGGGAGTCGGTCGGCGCGGCTATTCGGATTAGACGGATTGGACGGATTGGAGGGTCTGGACGGATTGGCCGGACTGCCCGACTTCGGACCCTTGTAGTTGGTGCTCCACGGGTGCGTCGCATCGTTGCAGTTCTGCGGAGTGCACTTCTTGCGCGGTCGCTCCCCCTGCTGATAAGTCGGCTGGGGAGGCGTCGGGTCGCTCTCGAAGAGGCTGCCCAGCCATGCAAAAAAACCGCCCTTCTTCTCCTCTTCCGTTGCCGCTCCCTTGATGGAAGTGTTGGGGACGCGCGGGACGGAGCCACTGCCGGTGGTGCGGCGGACGTCGTTGCCGGTCGGGATCAGATCGCCGTCGGTCACCTGGCCGCCGACATCGTCGGGACCGCGGGTGGCCTGGTTGATGGCGTCACCGTCGCCGGATCCGCCAGGGCCGCCCTGACCGTTCTGGTCGTCGCCGTCCTTCTCATTCTTGTCGTCCTTCTTGCCGAACCAGCGGAAGATGGCAGGAGCACGCTCCTTCACCTTGGCGTGGTATTCGGCGGTCACTTCGGCGCGCAGCTCGGCGCTGATGGCGAGCGGGTCGACCTTCTTCGGCGCGGGAGCCGGCGTCGCGTCGTCCTTTTTCAGGAAATCAGCAAGCCCGGACTGCTCGTCCTTCTGCTTCGCTTCCTGCTCCTGGCGCTCGCGCCAGCTCGGGTAGCTGGAATGGCCGTAGGGGCGATCGCTGGAGTTGGAGGGACCACCCTGCCACCACTTGCGCGCGCCGTAGCCACTGCCCCTTTCGAGCAGCGTCTTGCCGGTCGCCGGGTCGAGCACCGCCCACGGAACGTCCAGAAGGCGGTAGCCTTCCTTGTAGTAATAGACGTCGAAGCAAGCGCGCCCCAGCTTGTTGAAGATGCCGCGCACGTAGTATTCATGCCCTTCTCGCGAGAAGCGCATCATGGTGCTTTCGTCCGTGCCGGACGGGCTGGTGCCCATGCGGACGTGGGAATGGCCCCAGAAGTGCAGCTTGTTGGCTTTCTCCAGACCCGGGTCTCCGCCTTCCAGAAGCTCGAGGACGAGCTTCTCGCTGCCCTGGACGGACAGTTCCGTCTCGACCGGGGTGACTTCCTGTTCGACCAGGAACACCTCTTCGATGAGGAAGTTGCCGTCCGGGCGCTTGCTGATGGTGCCGAGCCAGCCGACTTCCTTGGGCGCCAGCTCGACATACAGGCACATGCGCTTGTACGCGTCCGGCGTCAGGTAGACGGTCGGTGTCGGCGGGTCATAGAGCATCTCGGAGCGGGTGGACGGATAGTGCGGCTTGAACGGACCTTCCGGCTCGCGATAGACGAAGGGCTTGCGCTCTTCCTTCTCCTTCTTGTCCTCTTCCTTCTCCTTCTTGTCCTCTTCCTTGGCGCCACTGCCCGCGGTGTCGCTCCCGGAGGCAGCGCCGTCCTTGGAGACTTCGCCGGAGGCGGGAGTGGTGCTGGCGGCTGCCGTGGCGTCGCCGGTCGTGGACGCGGTGTTGCCGCCCGCGCCTTTGCCGGCGGTGTCCTTCGCCAGCGGGGTGCCGAACAGCTTCTCGAAGAAGCTGGGTCCGGACACGATGTGCTCTTCGTTGGCGGCGCCGGTCACCTGCGGTGAGCCCCCGGCGTTGACGCGGATGATCGGGGAGTCTTTGGGATCGCTTTGATCCTTCAGATTTTTCGAACCGGGACGGTTCGTTTCGTTGGAACTCATTGTGTATCTCCTGGGCTCAGGCTCTTGCCAGTGGCCATTTCTCGATGAACTTGCTGAGCTCGTCTTCACCGACCGTCTCGACGAACTGGATAGCCAGCTCGGTGACGGTGGCGAATTCGAACTGCGCGATCAACTCAAGGAGGGTTTCCTTGATTTCGTCGACGCAAGCCGTGCCGTCCGGGTAGACGCGGGGCGCGTTCATGCCGGGCTGAACTGTGCGAACGCGGCGCGTGCTGTTGAACCACCTGACACCATCTTCGCCACCATCGGTGCGAATCATGATCAGGTAACTGCCGAGCTCGTGCCGTTTTCCATCCTTCGGATTAATGGCGTGCAGCGTGTCGGTAAAGACCAGCAAGGCGCCATTGGTGACACGCACAGCTTTCACTTTGTCGATGGCGGCCAGACGATCGTACTCATCGGCGAAGCGCTGCTTGAGCGCTTCCTCGGAGAGATTGTTGGTGCCGACGAAGTGATGCCGGGCATTCTTGACGAACAGATCCTGAGCTGCGCTGAGCTTGTGCTTGCGGCTGGTGATTTTGTCCAGCGCCTGCTTGGCCATGCCGCCCAGTCGCGCCGAGCACAGCTCGATATAGCGCGCACGCGAAGCCGCAGTCGCCATGTCGTACTGGCGGGCGTGATGACTCGCTGGCGCCGCCATTGTCACGGTGGGCACGAAGGTGAGCACGAGTTTGAAGAAACCTTCGAACTCGGTCGCTTCCTCTGTTGCGGTGGCGCTGAGCAGCTTGAGCGTGTTCTCGAGCTGAGCGGGATCGATGATGATGTCGGTGTCGTTCCACGGGTAGAAAACCACACCGTGGTCGTGCAGCATCTGCTTATCGTTGTTGTCCAGGTTTGGAACGATATAGCTTTTCATAGCGTTTTCCTCCAGACCTGTTAGCGGGCCACCGGCCAGTTGGTGATGTAGGCGCCCCAGTTGTCTTCGAGGTTTACTGCCTCGACGAAGGCGATGGCCAACTGCACGGCAGAGGCGAACTCGCGTTTTTGAATGAGGGCGGGGAACAAATCCTTGGTGTTGCCCATGCAGGCATTGCCGTTGGGATCGACGTGCGGTGCGTTCATTTTGCCGCTGCCACCGGAGACCTTGCGGGTTTTGTTGAACCACTTGATCATGTTGGTGGACGTGCAGATCTGAATGTCGAAGGCGCCGATCTCGTAGCGCACGTGTGACCGGGGGTGGACGCAGTAGAGAACATCGGTTGAGACGACAATCTTGTCGCCCTCGACCTTGACGCCGGTGACGTTGGCGAGTTGCGTGAGCTCATCGAACTCCCGACCGATTTCTTCTGCCGGTGCCGCCTGCAAGCGGAGCAGGTCGAACTCTTCCAAGAGCGCGCCGCGCAAGTGTCCGTGGAAATCGGACTGGGCGGCGGCCAGATCGCCGGCGGAGACTTTGAGAGCCTTGCCCACCGCGTACTGACGCGTGCATTCCTGCACGTAATGTTCGGCGACGCGACGTTTGATGGCGTCTTCATCGGCTTCCACTGCAGCAGCCTGCACTTCCTTGCGCACTTCCAGCAGCAGTTTGGCAGCCAGAGCCGCTTCCAGCTTGGCGCCGAAGTGGATGTAGTGCATGTGCAGATAGAGATTGCGACCGACGATCTCGCCGACTATGAAGCCGTTGTCGTCGATCAGCGGCACGCCGTGCGCCGAGGGAGCAAATGCCGCCTCGCGCTTGATCATGCGGTGACCCCAGATTTGCTCCGGTGCGTTCATGCAGGGCGCGCCGATCGGCGAGGAATGCATGAAGATGCGGAACTTGCCGTCATCGACAGGAGCGGCGTTCTGTCCATTGCAATCACGAATGATCACATTGGAGCGAACGACAGGCGTGAGTATTTCGCGCACCAGAGAAGAAAGCACGACCAGCCGGCGGCCGGTGATGCCCTCACCTTCGACGCGAAAATCCGCGGTTTCGCCTTCGAGAACAATCTCGTTTTCCGCTTTCACCGAGCCGATCAGATCCTCGAGGAACTTGTCGGCGGCGAGCTCGCCTTCGACCTGTTGGAGAATCCTGAGCAGCAGTCCGCGCCTCGCTATGAGGTTGCGTCCGTTGACGATGTCGAGGTGAACATACAGGTTGTTGTCCACAAGCTCGGCGACGGCGAAATTGGTGAGCGGCTCTAGAACCGGCACGCCGGTTCCGGAAGCGACCAGAGCCGCGGTTTGATTGCCGAACTGCGCACCCAGCAGGCGGTTTGGAATATACGCGTGCTGATTGTGGTTGGTCGGCGTGCTGTAGAGATAGACGTGGAATTTGCCGTCCGTTGCCGGATCGGCATGACGACCGTGCTGCAGGTGCACGACGATGTCTTTCCTCACGCTGGGCATGAGAACCTCGTCGATGAAGGTCGCCAGGCGGCGATGCTTCAACCTGCGTCTGAAGTCGTACCACTTGATGGAGCCGGCGACTTCAGTCTTGAAGCCGCGCAGAGCATGATCGCGCCGGCAAGAAAACGTAAGGACCGCTTCCTCGACGTTGCGATTGCTTGATTTGAAGACTTCGACCACGCGCGCCCCTAACAGTCGCTTTGCCCTTGCAAATGACTGCGGCGAAAACGAAAGACCGTCTTCTCCAGTGGCGACGCTTGATGGAGTGTAGGGGATCGAAGCCAGGCGCAGCTTTTCCTTTTGCTCTTCCGTCAGCCAGCGCACGAACACCTGGTTTGGTGCGGGCGGGCGTCCGAAGAAGAGGTGCAGGAAGTGCTGAGCAAAGGCGAGCAGACCGGCGAATATGAAAACGCCGGTAGACGCCAAAATCAGAGTTTGTTCAAACTCGGTCATAGTTTCTCCACCTGTCACGGCGTAAAACGCACTCGCGGCGTGTTTCGGGAGTGAGGCAGCTCCCCCGAAGAAGAGCTGCCCGTCTCAAATCACGACAGAATGCGTTCTATACGCTCAACTCGTTGTGAGAAAGAGCGACAGACGAGAAGACGATTAGCTGTTGCCGCGCACGGGGCGAAGCAAGAGAACCGTCTGGCCGTCGGTCACCGCCGTGGTGAGCGAAGCGGGCTGTCCGCTGACGCGGATGTCGTAGCCGGTGGCGTCGACCTGAGCCTGCTCCAGAACGGACTTCACCGTCCAGTTGTTGCCCTCGAGGACGAGCTTCTTGATGTTGCCGGGGACGCCGACGTTCACCGAGACCGTACCGCCGTCGGCGGGCTTGCCGAGGTCGACGTTGCCGCGCACGGGGCGAAGCAGGAGAACCGTCTGACCGTCGGTGACAGGCGAATCTTGGCCGGCGGGCTGGCCGCTCACACGGACGTCATAGCCGTTGGCGTCGATCGCCGCGTACTCGAGGATGCTCTTGACCGTCCAGCTCTCGCCTTCCAGGACGAGCTTCTTGATGTTGCCGGGCACGCCGACGTTGACGGAGATGGTACCGACAGTCTGGTTGGTGGTGCCGGTCGCGGGAGTGGTCGTAGCCGTTTCGGGCTTGTTCAAGTTTGCCATGATTGAAGGCTCCTTAAGTTCTGTTCGTGATGAGACCCGGTGAAGGTCTCGAAGTGGTGTGTTTCCTGTTCTGCAGCACAATCGCTTTTTCCGCACGCGCGCGCCGGTCCGCAGCGATACCGCTGGTGGTGGCAACTAACTATTGGGCGCGAGTGGGAGCTGGAAAGTAGTGGAAGAACGTGAAAGGGAAACTTGGAAACACAGGACCATGTAGATAGCAAAGAGATGCTTTTGATTACAACGAGAGCGAATACGGATACTTCGCGATGTTCATATCTTGTATTAAACCTAAACGCTTGGCCTGTCAGCTTTTAATTATCCTGTCAAGAGACTTTGCTCTTGATCTAAGGCCTCTGCCTCACCGGCTTTAACAGATTCAAAGCAGACACAAGGTTTGCGCAACTAGTGATAGAGCAGCGTTCACACAACCCCTTGTCATTTGTTTTTGTTGGGTTGTCAACTGCCTCTGCGGCTTGTAGTGTTGGCGGTCTGGGTGGTTCTCAAGAATTGGGATGTCATATATTGCCTGTATATATGCTGTTTTCAAGCGCTAGCGCAACTTTTCACAGACATTAAGTGGTCTGGCATTGTCGGTCAAGATTGGCTCCCAGTCCGATCTTTCTATAGATGATTGGAGAAGGACGTCTCTCATGACTGCTCGTTCAAAAGCTGCTCAAATGCAGACACCTTTTGCTCGCTTTCTTCAACCGAGACGTTGGAAAAATCGACAAGAAATTCTTTCGGGTTAGGTTCCTGCAAGTAATAACCGGCAGAACCGACCACTCCAAGTCCGGCTTCCGCAGCGGCTGCGCAAACTCTTTCTGCCGGCATGGACATTTCCAGGCGAACCAGTTGGTGCGTCCCGGCGCTTTCTCTGGAGATCCAAATATTTTCTCGAAAGGCTTGTTTCAAGTGAAACAGCAAAGCGCTGCGCTGTTTTCGATAAACGCTGTTCAGCTTCTGCCACTGTTTTTCCAGATGCCCGTTCTCGATAAATTCCGCCAGAACCAGGTGTTCGACTGATTGTGCAGTCGGTTCGGCAATAGATTTGGCTGAATGAATGAGGTCGATGAGTGCCGCAGGAAGAACGACGAAGCCCAGGCTGGTCAAAGGATACAACGCTTTCCAAAAGGACGAGATATAAATCACCCGGTCGCTGTCGCTTGCTGCCAGAGGACGAGGGTTTGATTTGCTGTAGGTGAGGTCGCCGTCGTAATCGTCTTCAACAATCCAGCGCGTTTCTCTAGATGCCCAATCCATGAGCATCTGCCGGCGCTGACCAGTGAGAGTTATGCCGGTCGGGTCATGATGCGCAGGTGTTACGTAGGCCAGCCGAATCGAATTTTCATTTTCAGAAACGAAATCAAGCAAAATGTCGGTTCTGCAACCATCATGATCGACGGGCAGCGCTTGCATTTGCAGGTTCTGCGCGACAGCCACGCTTTTGACGCCGCCATAACCCGGCTCTTCGATTGCGATGATGTCGTTTTCGTTGAGCAGGGCTCGGCAAAGCAGATTGATAGCGCTTTGTGTTTCGGAAAAGAGCACGATTTGTTCGGCGGAGCAATTTATTTCTTTGCTGCGGTACAGATATCTTGCGATGCTTTGCCTCAATGCAAGTGCTCCGAAAACCGACGGCTCGTAAACATATTCAATCGTTTGCGAACACTGGTTTTGCAGCAACTTGGTCCAGCGGCTCACAGGAAGGAGCTTGGCTGGTGGCGCACCATAATTCAGTTTGCGCAAATTTTCCGTCGTGGGATGCAAACCCTCGGTGAGAAGCCTCTGGCTGTATTGAGAAATCGGCGTGGGTACGGCGGTTCTGTCCGGAATTGATATAAAACTCTTGCGCTGGCCCGATTCTTTTCCGGTGACGTAAGTGCCGCTGGTGCCGGTGGTTTTCACAAGCCCGCGCACGGTTAATTCATCGTAGGCGCGCACGACCGTATCGCGAGACAATCCCAGACTCTGAGCCAGTTCGCGCGACGGAGGCAGCGTGTCACCTTTTATGAGCCGGCCGGCCTCAATTGCGCTTTGCAGCGTATCGGCCAGGCACTTGTATGCGGGTTTGCCGGGGTGCTTTTCGTATTCGATTTGCAAGCGCATGGCAGTTTTATCTCAGATTTGGTTTTCGACCCGGTTAGAGAATGGTATCAAAACCAGTCCAAGAGTGTTTGGAAAAACCAGACCAATTGCACCTTCGCTGCCTGAATTTAATGTGTTTGGGGTTATGAAAAACGAACAAAGCCAGAGGATTTCCATGGCAATCTCGCGCTTGTCAAGAGTCTGTCTGAGATAGAGCGCTTGAGGGCTGGATTTTGAATCAGGGCCTATTGCTGTTAGGTTGAAAGCATCTTCTCTTGCAACTTTCATCAGGAAATCTCACTGCCTCAGGCTCAAAACCCAGCAGTCCTTTTCTTCTCACCAGAAAATAGCTCTTCCGCCTCGTTGGAATTGCTGTGCGACTCGGACTGTTTTGCCAAAAGGCGCTGAGATAGCTGCATGAGAGTCAAACATCACGATTGGATATTTCTCTATGGACGTTCTTTTCGCTTTTATCCTCGTCGCTATCAGCTCCGGCGCGGCGTATTTCATCAGCAGCTCCTTCTGGAAGACGGTACATGCGAAAACGGACAAATCCGGCGATGGAGGCAGCCCCAGAGGCGGTACTTTGTCGGCGGGTTCGGGCTTGATCGTGTCGCTTCTTTTGAGCAGCTACGTGTTCAAGCATCTGATCGCCAGCCCCGATGTTTTGGGCACCGCAACCCTTGTGGCGATTGTCGTCAGCACGGTTGCCGGTCTGATTCCCGTCTTTTCCACGAAGTAGTGCTTCTGTCGCCAACGGCTGAATATCAGCAATCAGCAAAAGGATTTTTACTATGGGACCCGAAATTTTTCTCCTGTCCGTGCTCCTGATTTTCACCCTGGCATTCGCGATAGCGGATGTTGCGAACAAGGTCGAGGAGCAGCGTTCCTGGAAGCGCCCGCAGCGTTTCGCAGTTCGCCAGATCGAAAACGGCACGGTGCGTGAATGGGTTTGCGCTCGCTACCTGGTTTCGGACGGCAAGATCCATTTCCGTCAAGAAGGTCATCAGGAGCGCACTGTGGTCGCCGGTCAGTGGCACGTGGAGCCGTTCACGATCGCAGCCTAGGGATATTTCTTCAGCGAAAAACTCCCTTGCGCCTCAACAATTTCAACATTCAGAAAAAGGAATTTCATGTGAAACTGTTTTTGACGAGAATCTCGTTTCCCCGCACCAGCGCAAGCTGTGTCGACTATCTCAGCAAGGAATTCGCCGGTCTGGCGCCCTGGCAGGATATCGTCGTGATCGTCTATCCGCGCGGTATCGCATTCGGTGCGCTGGAGGGCACGCGCCTGGAAGTTGTCACGGCAGACAATTTCGAGGAAGGCTTGCGCCGTGTCGATGTTCACTTCCGTGAACTGGCGGCGCAGGCTCCCGGCACCGGCAGGCGCTACATGGCATACGCGAAGGTCGACCGGAGCTATCTGGACGATTTGCGCTCCGGTACCGTGAAGCCGGACTCGTCTGACGGCGAGAACATCTGCAAGCTGCTGCAAGCCGCTGCCTGAGCGCATCGCGCCTAGAGGCACCGGACTGAGCGGTTAGCCAGGTCGAGAGAGGAAAGGGATAAAACCTTTTCCTCTCTCATCCTCAGCGGGTTTTGTGTTTTTTCCGCTTTTATTCATGCATATAGTATAAATATGCGATTTTTGACGGGGAAGGGCATAACAAGCAGGTTGCGAGGTGTTCAAGTGGTGTAAAAAGAGACAGTTGTGTCTGGAGTGATAGTCAGTAAGCCATTCTTGGCTGACGGATTTGGTTTTTGCGAAAAACGGCTACCTGGGCGGCTTTGCAGCGGTCCAGGGTAATGGGTTTTGGGTTGTATTTTCTGGTGTCTACTACTGGGCTGTATTAGAGGTTGCGCGAAGCCTGATGAGAACTCGGCGGAAGTCATATTG
>JADYYD010000166.1 GCA_020853845.1 Candidatus Melainabacteria bacterium | reverse complement strand
GCTGGGCGGCGCGCGCGTTCACAATGAAAAGAGCGGTGTGGCGCAACTGCTTGCCGAAGATGAAGAAGAGTCATTTTGGATGGTGAGAAAACTGCTCTCTTACCTGCCTTTGAATAATCTGGAACCTGCGCCCTTTGTCGAACCAGGTCCTGATGCCGAACCGCAAGACATGAGCGCACTGGACAGCATCGTTCCACACGATCCAGCCAAGCCTTATAACATGCTCGATGTGATCACGCGCATATTCGACAACGGCGACTTCTTCGAGATAGCGCCGCTCTACGCACAAAATTTGATCACCGGTTTTGCCAGATTGAACGGAGAAACGGTCGGCATCGTCGCCAACCAACCGCAGAGACTGGCCGGCACTCTCGATATCAATGCTTCGACAAAAGGCGCCCGCTTCGTGCGTTTTCTTGATGCGTTCAATATCCCGGTCATTACTTTCGTCGACGTTCCGGGTTATTTGCCGGGACTGACGCAGGAGCACGCCGGCATCATCAGACACGGAGCCAAATTGCTATACGCATATTGCGAAGCGACCGTGCCTAAATTGACAGTGATCACGCGCAAAGCATACGGCGGCGCCTTCGACGTCATGGGTTCAAAAAATGTCGGAGGCGACTTCAATTTCGCCTGGCCCACTGCGGAAATTGCCGTCATGGGTGCAGACGGAGCGGTCAACCTTTTGTATAGAAAAGAGCTGGAAAAGTCGAAAGGCGATGCGGCGACAAAACAGAAAGAGCTGGTTGCCGAATACAGAGATCGTTTTGCCAACCCGTATGTGGCAGCCGAATTGGGCTACGTCGACGATGTAATACTTCCTTGCGAAACCAGAAAGTACTTGCACGCCGCTCTTTCAGTGCAAAAGAACAAGCGCGTGGAACGACCGAAAAGAAAGCACGGAAATATTCCGCTTTAGTTAGCGCTTTCTGGCTTTTTCAATATCCGGCTGAATCAGGCGAAAAATAAATCGCCCTTTGTGCGTTTTCATATCGTCGGGATGCAGCAGGGTTTCGTCGCCGATGATCGATGGATCGTCGATCTCTTCGAGATCATAGGATTGCGGCTTCGGCAATTGTTCGGCACTGTCGGGAAAAGACTGGCCGTTTTCCTCAGAGGCAGGGTGCTGCGCGAGCGCTTCCGCCTCGTCCTGCTGCCCACCCTCGGCGACGCCGTATTCGATGAGATCGATATGGACGGTTAACGGGCTTTGAATTACCGACTCATAGCGAGTAACTGGATCGATTGCAGGCCCGCCCAGCATTTTTTCTACATGTTTGAAAAGTTCTTCGGAAAACGGTTTTGGAGCGACGACCATGATCGCTTTCAGGACCGGGCGCTTTTTGTCCAACTGCTGAGCGCGATGAAGCAATTCCTTAAAATATGCCGTCGCGTATTTCGGCTCACGCCATTGCGAATGATTTTGAACAACAAAAGCTAAAAGCGTGGTGCCGCCGGAGGCATCCTCGAACTGGACGTCGTACATCGGCAATGTTTCTTTGCGGAAAATGCCCTGCGTGACCGGATGAACGGTGACTTTGACCGCCCGTGCGATCGATTCCCAGAAGGCTCTTTGCCTGTTGTAAAGCCCGCTTCGATGCAAAAGTGTAAAGAGGTCCGTGACAACAAAATTTACGAAATCGGTGACCTCGCCAGGCAATTTGCCGAAGTCCGATTTGAGCTCCACATTGGCGGCAGCTATCTTCAAATCCTGTGGCGAACAGCTTCTAGCGGTCGCTACGACATTATTGAGAGTATAGGCGGCAGTGTTGCGTACTTTGATTTCAATAGTATGCGTTGGCGGTAATGACATCGAAAGAGCTTCCTAATTATCAGAATGAAGATACTAACGCGCGTAACGTGGTACATCATATGTTAGCGGTATGAGTCGTTATCGCCTGTCAACGGAGGTCTTTTTCAGTCCGTAAGCGTATTTGAGCCCACCAGTTATCCCACAAAATCCTTCCTGAGTCCCGCCCGAATCAGGTAAACTGGAAAAGTGGCTACTTGGCGGACGGCAGCTCGCCCTCTTTGGGTCATTGAGTTGTCGGTTCGGGGTATGCATGGCCGCATTGCGGCCTGTTCGAAGTATTTGTTTTCGCATTCCTTTACTTGAACACCTCCTGACGTCCCGCTAAAAACAATTTGTTGGCTATTGTTTCAGTATTCGCGTATATAGCGGTTGTCCAAATAAATGCCTATTCTTCCCTCACGGAACAACTTCAATCAGGCTGCTGCCGGTGTGCTCTTCGAATTGAAGAAGGGCAACAAAGAACAGCGCAATGATTTTGTCTGGACCCATCAAGAACGCTTCTATGCGATCGCTTACATGGCAACCGGCAATCCGGAGACTGCCACAGAATTAACGATCATGGCCTTCCGCAATGCTTTCGCCTCGCTTAAGCATACCGACCCCAAAAAGGTGAACATCCCTCTCTGGTACTGGGTGTCAAATTTTATCGTCGATGCTTGCGCTGAATATCATTCTCAGTACACCGGTCCTTTGCCGCATTCGGCTCGCACCGATCCGTCGTCCGACGGCTCCGGCAATATGGACTGGGAAACCACAGTCATATTAGGAACTCAACGCGTAAGACGCTGTATCAGCACCCTGTCTGAAGAACAGCAAAAGGTTTTCATGCTGCGCCACCAGCTCGACCTCACTTACGAACAAATGGGTTCGGTTTTGCACCAGCCGAAAGAAACCATTCAAGCGTGGCTGTATAGAGCAAGAGTGCAAATTGTCAAATGCCTTGGCAGGGGTTAGTCATCCATGAGAGAGCGCGGTAACTGATAATGAATTGCAGTCGATTCCGACATTTAATTCAACAACGATTCGACATGGAACTGCCGTCTCAGGACGAGCGCATGCTCTCGGCCCACCTCGAGACTTGCGAATCGTGCGCTAAATTCCATCACCAAATTCAACAAGTGCTCCTGGCTGCCGACGATGTTCAGTTGCCGGACGATTTGACTCCACCGCAACCGGAGGCGCTGGCGCGCGCGATTATGGAAGATTTGCCTGAACAGAAAGCCTCTCCTTTCGCCATGTTCGGCAATATGTTCAAAGGCAAGGACAAGTCGGCGGGCAAAGCCGACAAAGCCGCGGCAATGCAAAACAGCGGCGCCGTGCGCGGCAAGAAAGACACCATGCCGCCGATGGATATGGAGCCTGCGGGCAGCCGGTATCCGCATCGCTCGCAACCGCAGAATGCCACCACGCAGCCTTTCGAAGATACGACACCGCCTCAAATGGCGCCGCCACAGGCTAAGGGCAAGGCGCCCGAAGATCACAGCGGCACTGCCACCAGATTGAAGGCAATCGCCAAAGGTATGTCCGAGCCGCTCGGCGACAGCCGTGAAGCTCAATCGACCACTCGCTCACTGGGCGAGAAGTTCGGCATGGCAGGACCCAATCAACTTACGGACGACCAACCCCTCACTCTTGCCGAGTCGATAAGAAGAAAGATTGCCGAATCGCAAAGAGCAACCGGCGAGCATGAACCGATAGATGTTCAGGACGAACTCGGTCCTGATGTATCAGGAATGCCGCAGCAAGACGACGGCCAAAATTGGATGAAACCTCCGGGATTGCCTAATCGGCAGCCGATGAACGGGCCGACCGGACTGCCCGGACAATCCAATCCGAACCTGCCTGTGCCGGGAATGCCCATGCAGTCATCGCAAAACATTCCTATGCCGGGATTGGGAAGTATGCCCGTCATGCCTCAAATGCCGCCGCCCATGCCGGCGCCTAATACATCCGACAGTGGTCCGCAACTGGCGGGCAACTGGGGAAAACCTACAAGTCCGCAGCAAGAAGCTTCCAATTGGGGTGGCCCGACCGGCGCGCCGGCCGGTGGTCCTCCAGGCGGAATGCCGGCCATGCCCGGCTTCCCGAAAGCTCCTCAACCAGGCGAAGCGCCGAAATCGGCCGGTGCCTGGGGAGAACCCACGTGGGGAGCAGACGCTCCCAAGGGCGCCAACGGTGGAGATGCCGATTGGGGTCCGCCTCCGCAAGGCGGAGCCTGGGACGATCCTAATGAATCTCAATCCGCGCAGTTCGCACCGCCGACGCAACCACCAGCTTTTGGAAAACCCATGGGACCGGGCGGTTTGCAAACACCGGCCGCACCTGCCAATGCACCTAATTTAGACTCGCCCGATCAGCCCTGGAACAAACCGATTCAAGCACCGCAAGCAGCGGCAGCAGCAGCAGCTCCGGCTCCGGGAGCCGCAACTAATGCCTGGGGAGCGCCGACGCCCGGTCCGGATAATTGGGCCGGCAGCAATCAAAATGCCTGGGGTCAACCGACCGCGCAGGCTCCAGCACCGGCTCCCGAACCTCCTGCACCAGCCGGACAAGCGCAAGACAATAATCCCTGGCCTGCACCTGCAGCTCAGAACTCCGCCTGGGGTGGACCTGCCAATGACTGGTCGCAGCCCCAGCCCGGCGGCAACTCGCAGCCGGTCCCTGACAGTTGGGCGACACCGCCTCAAGCCGGATCGGCATGGGGACAGCCTGGCGGCGCTGCCAATTCCGGATCTAATGCGGCCGTCACCTCGCCGCCTCAACAGGCTGCTCAAGAGCAAGCACCTGCAGCAGCAGGCGCCTGGGGCTCCCAAGGCAGTTCCGGCGCAGCATGGGGACAAGTAGGTCAAAAAGCTACCGAAAGCTGGGGTGCTCCCGGCGGCCAACCGGGTGGCGGCTGGGGTGGTCCGGGCGGTGGAAACGCCTGGGGCAGCGAACCGCCGACAGGTCCTGAACCGAATCAGGCGCAAGCGCCCGCACCGGAACCGGTGGCACAACCTGCACCTGCGGCCAAGGGCTCAGCCTGGTCGGTCGATGCCGAACAGATTGAGACCGGCACATGGAGAGCTTTTACACCCGGCTCAGATTCACTTGTATCGAATGCACCGGCTGCACCGAAAGGATGGGGTCCGACACCGGCGGCCGCACAGCCTGCACCAGCCGTGCCACCACCGGCGGCAGCCGCTCCAGGCGATCAGAATCGCTGGGATGTTCCTATACAAAACAGAGGCGCAGCGCAGCCGGCAGCCGATGCCGGTCAAAACCGCTGGGATACGCCCATTCAAGATCGCGGCAACGCTCAAGAAAATCAAGCGCCCGCCCCTGCCGCCAACAATCCGTGGGGAGTTCCTGCAGCAGCACCGCCTCTGCCCGGTCCGTCCATGGGTGGATTCGGCGCCGGCGCTGCACCACAACCGCCGCAAATGCCTCAAGCTCCCGGCGTAGCCGGCACTGGCATACCGAAAGATTCAATTATGGACAGGCTGTCCAATGTCCTTCAGGGTGAAGGTCAGCCCGCTGCGCAACAGGCTAGCGAAGAATCGCGCTGGGATATGCCGATTCAAGAGCGCATGAAACAAGATGCGATGGCCGCCAGCGGTTCGCAACCTTCAGTTCCTGCACCAGCACCGGTGCCCGCTGCAAAACCAGGCGACAATCGCTGGGATACGCCTATTCAAGATCGCTCGCAGCAATCACAAGCTCCTGAATTGTCGCCGCCACCCCCTCGCTGGGATGTGCCTATTCAAGAGCGCACTCAACAATTGACTCCGACATCGGCGACTCCTCCCGGCGAGCAGTTGGCCCCTCAGCCTGCAGCGAATCCGTGGGGCGCACCGCCTCCGGCTCCAGCTCCAGCAGCCATGGCGCCGGCACCGCCCACACCTCCGGCACCACCGGCAATGCCTTTTGGATCGCCGGGCGATCAAGGAATTACAGCTTCCAGTTGGGATTTGCCTGTAGTCGAAGCACAAGATCAACTGCACCGTCAGCCGCAAGCAGACAGCATGCCCGAGCCTCCGCAACCCTTCGGCGCACCGCCTCAACCGGCCGCCGGCGGCTCGCCATCCAGATTGAATATCAATCCGCCTGCCTTCACTCCAGGCAACGTTGTCCAGCAACCGGTGCCGATGGCTGCACCGGCGACTCCAGGTGCTGCCGGCGCATTGTTCAATGTTGATGACAGCGAAATCGACAAAATCTTCTCGGAACACCTCGGCATCAACGAAGGCGCAGCACCTGGTGGTCCTCAGCCCGCACCGCCTCAACCGGAAGGTCCGCCGCAACCGGCGATTATGAAGTCGCTGCCGATTACCCCACCGGAGGCACCGACAGGCGGAGCCTGGGGTCAGCCCTTCGGCGCGCCGCCATTGCCGGGACAGTCGGTGGACACGACGGCACAACCATTTGCAGCTCCACCTGCACAGCCGCAAGTTCAGCCATTTGCAGCTCCCGAACCGCAGCCGTTTACTGCTCAAATTCCGGAACAACCGCAATTTGCAGTACCCGCACCGGCACCAATGCCGTTTGCCGCGCCGGCTCCAGAACCGGCTCCGGCGCCACAACCTTTCGGCGCACCGCCTCCTGCACCATTTGCCGCGCCGGCCCCCCCGCAAGCAGTTCCCGTACAGCCCTTCGGCGCACCGCCGCCGGTGCCGTTCGCACCGCCTGAGCCTGCTACGCAACCGTTTGCACCGGCCGCTTCAGCCCAGCCCTTTGGCGCACCGCCTTCGCCTGGCTCTCCGCCCACGGCGCCGGCTGCTCCGCCCAATCCGTTTGCCATGCCGTCGAATACGCAACCCAAAATCGTCCCGGTCATGTCCAAAAATGTTGCCACTGCATCTGGTGGTCCGCCGGCACAGGGTTGGGGTGCGCCCGGCTCATCAGGCGGATTTCCTGCCGCTGTTCCAGCCAATGGACCCGCGCCGGTTGCGGCGTTTAGCGCACCGGCCGTCCCGGACAATAAAGCCAATGGTCTTTTCAATTTAGATGACTCGGCAATGGACGATCTCTTCTCCAAGAATCTTGGCGTGCAAGAGACAGCCAAGCCGGTCGGTGGAACAGGCGAGCAGCCGGTGCCGGCAGTCATGCAAAACATTCCGAATGTGCCGGCGCAGCAAATTCCGCAGCAGATGGCTCAGCCTTTTGCGCAACCGCCGCAACAAGCACAGGCACCAATGCCATTTGGAGCATCACCTGCTGCACCAATGCCTTTCGGCGCACCGCCTCAAGCTCCCAATGCAGCTCCCGCCCCGTTTGCTCCGCCCGTAGATCAATACGGCCAGCAGCAAGCGCCGCAGCCGTTTGGTCAGCCACCCATGCCTCAAGCAGCCCCGCAGCCGTTCGGAGCACCGTTCGGTCAGCAGCCGCAGCAGCAGGCACAGGCGCCGCAAGCATTTGCTCCTCCCGCTGCTGCGCCGCAGGGACAGCAGCAAGCCGGTTTGTTCAATGTCGACGATGGCATGATGAACCAAATCTTCGCCGACAACCTGGGCATCAAAGATCAAGATAACGGACAAAGAGTCAATGTTGCTGCGGCAGTGCATGCAATAAGTGAAGTGGCCGGTCAGGAAGCCCCCGCCATGCCGCCTCCCAAGATAGAAGGTTTGGGAAGATTGGATGCAAAACCGGATACCGGCGGCGATACCGGCAGCGGAAGAATTGCTTCGATTGGAAAATTCCTTCTCGACCAGAAAGATTTGGAAAAAATCGGCAAGCTCACCGCTTCCGATCTGTCCGACACCAAGATGAAGATTCTTACTCTGGAAGCCGCTTCGGAAATTCAGGGATTGCTCCATCATATCGGCGGCACGCCCGATGTTGTCGGCTCGATCATCATCGGTCACGACGGCCTGCTGATCGCCAACACCATGCCGCAAGATGTCGAAGCTGATTCGATCGGCATCTGGGCGCTGGCTGTTTATATGAACACGGAAACTGCAATTAAGAAAATCGGTCACAATCGCGTGCACCAGGTCGTTGCCCGCACACCGCGCGGCTTCCTGGTAATTGCAGATTTCGGTGGCGGATTACTGGTAACCTTAAGCGACGGACGAGACACCGATGCGCTCATACCGCTAATGCGCAGCATCACTCAGGTTGTTTCCAACTAGCTTGTTGAAACTGGAATCCGGAAACTGATATCACTAATAAGCAATCAGCCGAAGTCAACCGATCAGGTAGCGGCAAAGTGTTCTGACACCGAATCCGGTGCCGCCTTTGTTGCATTCTTCTCGGTCGCGATCGAGCCAGCCGGGTCCGGCAATATCGAGGTGCGCCCAGGATTTGCCGCTCGTGAACTCTTTCAAGAACATAGCAGCGCTGGCTGTTCCGGCTTCGCCTCTGGCACCGGCATTTTTCAGGTCGGCAATATCGCTCTTCAGGCTTTCTTGATATTCATCATAAAGGGGCAATTGCCAGAGTTTTTCTCCGGACTTGGCGCCGCTCTCGATCAGTTGATCGACAAGATTTTGATCGGAGCCCATGATGCCGGCGGCGACACGACCAAGTGCCGTCACCACCGCACCGGTAAGGGTGGCGATATCAATCAACTGATCGGCCCCGTGCTTAACCGCGTAGGTAAGAGCATCGGCAAGAATGAGCCGGCCTTCGGCATCGGTATTGTTCACTTCGATTGTCTTGCCGTTCATCGCGGTAATCACGTCCCCCGGATGCAGAGCATTGTCCCCGGGCATGTTTTCCGTGGCCGCCACAACCGCCATCACTGAAAAATTCGGTTTGAACTTGCCGACTACTCGCATGGTGGCAATGACCGCGGCAGCTCCGGACATGTCGTATTTCATATGCTCCATGCTCTGGGCCGGTTTCAGCGAAAGACCGCCTGAATCAAAGGTTATGCCCTTTCCAACGATCGCCACTTTCTTTTTCGACTTGGGAACATCGTAAGAGATGACGATGAATTTGGGCGGTTCCTTGGCACCACGGGCGACACCAAGAAAAGAACCCATCGACATCTTCTCGATCTCTTTGGCATCAAAAACCTTGATTGTGAGGCCGAACTCTTTGGCCACGCTGCGAGCCTCATCGGCAAGGCGGCTGGGAGTCATGAAGCAGGGGGGCTCGGCGATCAGCCGGCGGGCGAAATTGGTCGACTCGGCAATTGATTCTCCGCGCGCGCATGCATCGGCGAGATTTTTTGCGGTGATGGAAAACCCGGAGAACGCCAGCGAATTCACTGTTTTTTCTTTTCTTCCGTCACCGTTTCTCGAGGACTTGTATTTCTTGAACGAATACGAAGCAAGATGAATGCCTTCCACAATCGCTTGCACGATCTCTGAGTCCGGTATTGCGGACTTTGCGCTTTTGGCGGGCGGTGAAGCTTTGGTTTTCGCTTTAGCAGCAGAAGATTTTGCTGCCGGTTTTAGCGACTCTGAATCGCGAAAATAGAAAGACACGTCACCCTGAAAACTGTCGCCAGGCAAGCGCCGCACTAGAGCTGCTGCAGCTTTTCGAGCATTGGCAGTGGTGAAATCTTTCTTTTCGCCCAGACCGAGAAAGGTAATGCGCCGGGCGCCGATATTGCCGAAAGTTGCAAGGGTGAACACCTGCCCGGATTTGCCCTTGAATCCGTCTTCGGCCGCATGGGCGCTTACGGTTTGCAAAAACGGCTTCATCTTGCCAGAGAAAGCAGCATCGACTTCGCTCAGCACGCTGTCGACCTTTTCATTGGCGTATACGAAAACGCACACGAGATCGCTCTGGCACTGCGAAAGCGACGCCGACTCCGATTTATACTTCATCGAGGACTTCCTCTTTGTTTCCTTGCGAAATAAGAGCGCTATTGTACTGTTTCTGCCGCTTCAGATGGGTCAAGAAATATCACTGAGGAGGTTGTCCGTTGACAATCTTGGCGACGGCATTGTCGACTATGTGCGGATCGATTTGACGGCGGCAATAAGCAAGATACGCCTCCATCCAGCGTCTCAACTCCAGAAGCACTGCCGAGACAGGAGTGCCGGAAGTCTTAACTTGCGCCAAATTTACGCTTACACGTCCTTCATGATCGATATGGAAGCGTGAGGCCGCCGGTGAGTCGCCATGCACGAAATGCAAACTTGCTTGCAACAATGCCTTGTTGTCGTCGCGACCGATTGTCTTCTGCAACTCGCTGACGATTCTCTGGAAAACGGAAAGCGGTCGGAAAAGGCTGGCTTGCTGAACATTGACCAGACGCTGCTCGATTAGAAGTTGAACCGACTTTATGATCGCATAGCCCGGCCATATGTCGAAGGATTTGATCACCTCATCGAGAGTCGACAATCCATCGATGAGACCGGCTAGTTGAGCAATCGCCGCCTTGTCCTTTTCAGTTACGGAGGTGTCGTCCATGTACTTGAGAGGCTTGGTGGCAAGCTTGTTCCAGAGCGTCTCGAAATTCCAGACGCGCTCGAGAATGGTATTACGCCCGGTGGGCAGGTGCGCCAGAATTTGATTGACCTGGTCTTTGTACAGGGCCGAATCGAGAAGCATCCTATCTAGCGAACTCTTCAGCTCACAACTGTCGTCCAGCTCCTGTGAGACGCCTTTGTCGCGGAATACGAAAATACCCTCGGTCCATTGAGTAACGAACTCTGTAATCGCTTCTACGCCCTTCAAACGGTTCATTTTGGCGCTCAGTGGTCTGCCGGTCGTGAACGAAACGACGAGAGCTTTGTCGCGGTTTTCTACAGTCAGCAATCCTGTCTTTTGAGCGGTTGCCAGAGATTGCAACAATCCGTGCGCGTCAATCGCTCCCAATGAGCCGATCATCGAATCGCGCATAGTTTCGACGCTGCGTCCACCCTGCCCTTCGGAATCAGCTTTCTTGTGATAGCCGCCGTAGAGATATTGGTCGTCGAGCAGCACTTCCAATTCGCGCGTATTTAAGTAACCAAGCCGAACGGCGAGCAAACCCAGGAAAGTCTTCTGCCCTTTGCCCCAGCCTTCTTCTTCCTGCCTTTCCAAAAGTTCTTGCAATTGAGACTCGCTCAAAATTCCTGCCGCCACCATGTAACGCCCCAGCCTGAAAGGTTTTCTGTTGTGGTAGCAATTGGACAAAAACTGAATGCGCGAAAAAACCGGGAAGATGATGTCTTCCGCTTCCAATTCCTGAAGCATGCGCAATGTCTCGTCAGCCGGCAGATGATGCCGTTCTTCAAGGGTGCGCGTGATCGCTTCTACGGACGAATAATCATCGATCATTTGCAAAACCCAGCTTTGCGGTGCCGGAAGATTGAAGCCCTCCTTGGCTTTGCGACCGACATCAGTCAATACGGGCGTAGAAGTATAGAGAATGTGATTGGCCAGCGTGCTGCCGCCGCCGCGCAGGCGTCTTCGGTCGATGCCGGATACGGTGGCGCAAACATAATCGGCGAGCATCGGGTGGCGGGCGAAAATGCCGAACGGACTGTCATAGACATTGAAAGTAAGACCACCGCCCGGGTCGTCTTTGGTCAATGTGATCGCGCCGTCTGCCTTGACGAAAAGCAGCACGCCCTGCGGCTTTAGCAAACGCTTGGCATAAAGACTGAATTTGACCAGCTCATCGAGAGGAACTGAAAATCCGGTTTGCATCAAATCGATAATCAAACCGTCAAATTGCTTGGCCGCTTCTACAAGCCGCTCGAATTCAGCAAAGAGCGTCTCGCGATATGAGTATGTCAGAAAGGAAAGAGAGGGCGCGAAATAGGTCTTCTCATCAGATGGTTGGTCATCACGAGAAGGCAAAGTTTGGCTGAAGGGAGTGTCGGACGATGACGACACGGAATTGACCTATAGCAATCAGGCAGTTCAGCCTCTATATGCCCATAATGACAGCTCTTTTTTCAATATCTCTTACTAAGTAAGTGTTCTCTTTTACTATCTTGCTTGAGTTTTATTGGACTGAGGCTCTGAAACTGCCGGTGGATCACCGATTCTCTCGAAATTGGGCGTGCCGCCGACAAGTTTTTTGGCGAACGGGTCAGGAGGAGCGACGAATAATGCTTTGATGGCCACATAAGATCTCGGTTTGCCGTAATCGTATTTCTTGATCACTCCGACATCCAAGATGAGGTCATCTTTTCCGAAAGTGACGACGCGGAAGCGAGAACCGCCGCCCATGGGATTCGACATGGCAACAAGCTTGTAAACCTGGTCGGATTTGCCGTACAGCCCCAGATATTTGGGAATCGAAGAGAGGTGATCGTCAGCCAGCCAGGCTTTGGCCAGATCCTGGCGACCGTCCTTTATGGACTGGAGAAACTGATGAACCACCATAGCCGGACCTTCATCATAACCCTTACCTTCCAGTAAGTATTTGCTGTTCACGAATTTAAGAACAATCTTGTAGCTGCTGGAAGCGGCGGCACCCTTTCCGCTTGCACCGGCAGGCTTTTCGCTTGGACCTTTGTTTGAACCGATGCTCAAGACCAGATCAGGTCCGGAAAAGGAAGCTCTTCCCTGGACGCTGGAAAGCAAGAAGGGCGGAACCGACGTGAAAAGCTCGGGCGCTGCCGTCCAACCGGCTTCGCTCGGTCGCAATCCGTAAAGAGTAATCAAACCGGTGGTTCTGTCATTGCCGGTAATGACCAGATATTTCGGCGCTCCTGCCGCGGCGACGGGCTGCGGAGCCGGTGCCGCAGGACGTTTAACAACTGTGCCTCTGACACCTTTGACGAGCTTGACCGGCGCAGGAGCTGATTTGCTCACTATCTTGGCGGCGCTCACGGATATGGAAGGCGGCAAGGAAAGCAATTGGGCGCGGTAAACAGCCGGAAATGCCGGTGTTTTGCCGGGAAGGGACGGCGCTGCTGCGTGTCCGGTCAGGATAATCACTGTTTGAGCAAACGGGCATCTGTTAAACGCCCAGAGCTTGGCGCCGCCGGCATCAAATACGCGTGCTCCCAGATCGCCCAGGGCTGGGTGATTCTTGATGATGGTCGAACCTTCAAGATCGCGCAAAGGCGGCTGCACGAGCGCATCTTTCATAACCGCAACCAAACGATCGAAGCCCTGCTGGTCGGGGCTCTGATTGTAAGAAGCAAGGGCTGCCTGCAATGCCGGGCTCACAACCGGTGCGGCAGGCACTGCCAGCGTTTGAGGACCGGGGTGGGCGGCAGGCTCGGGAGCAGCCCAGACTGAGGTTGGGGATGAAAACGCCAGACTGCAGGCGGCCAGCACACTCACGATTGAGGAAGGCAACCAGCTTGTTCTTAAAACCATGCTGTGCCCTTTCAACTCATGCAAAAACTCTGCCATGTCATCTCCCCTGCCAAAATCTGGAAATCAATCGCCTTGATTTTAACCGCTTTGATTCAGACCCGCCTGCGATGCCGAAGATGACATTTTTGACAGACGATAGAAATTTCTTTGCGTAATTCCACCACGAAAGTCGCCTGAGCATGGGAGGTTTCCCACAAACCGCCTTTACTTGCAGGCAGGCCGGTTGTACATTTGAGCCATCTTCCGACGTACGCAACCAATGTCACTGAACTACAGACCACCATCCTTCTCCAGCCCTGCCTCCGGCGCCGATCTTGCCGGAAACGGCGGGCACGAGCTTTTGAAGGGAAGTTTGAGCGCTGGCGGTGAAGCCGCAGTGGGCGGAGTAGACCTCAGCAGAATGCAAGTTTCTTACCAGCCGTCATTCGATGCAGCAGCGGCAAAAGCTCTGCCCTCGGGCATCGAGCTGACAGGAACAATGCCTGCAGCGCCAACCGGAATGGAAGCACAAGCCCTGGCATCGTTTGCACCACCACCCATGGATGCAAGTCCGATGGTAGCCGCTCTTGCCGGCGCCAATGAACCGATTTCGCCGATCATTCAATTGATAATGCGCATGCCCGGCGCCATGGGACTGATGAATTCTTTCTTCGAAGCTTTAGGTCAATTTTTCTTTGCACAACCGCTGGCTGGTCTTCTGGACAACCAGCTATTTGCACAACTGGGCGCCGCCGCCTCACAATTCAAAGTCGGATTGCCCGGCACACCAGGACTTCCCGGTATGCCCGGTCTCGAACATGGCGCAATCAATCTATCTATCCTGCCCCAAAACGCACCCATCTTCGGCAGTCTCGGCAGTATGGGCGCACACGGTTTCACAGGGATGTCCTTTGATTCGCTTGCTTCCAAATTTGCCACCGCTCCGCATCTCAATGTTTCACCCGAACATTTCGCCGTCAATAAGTTGAACGTCTCCGGCGGGCTTGATCTGAGCAAGCCGCAATTCGAGTGGAGTTCAAAATTCGGCGGGCAAGGTGCCGGCGGCGAGATGCTTTCCGGACCGCAATTGTCCGACGGCAAACTGGCTTCCCATCTGGGCGGAACCCAAAGGCTGTTCTCCGATAAGCTGCAAGCCTCTTCCGGTTTTGCACCCAATCGCATGCCGATCAATACGCCGTCTCTGGCCAACAATACTGTCAATCAAAGTCTCTCGCAATCGCTGCCCCTTTCCGGCAGCCCGTCGTCATCTCTCAATGTCAGCAATCATTCATATTCACTTGGCGGACAGCCGAGTGGCGGCATGAGCGCATCCGGCAGTATTCGAGACATGGTTGCGCCGAGCGCGGACAACAATGTCGGCTTCCGCATGGGTCAAGACAGCGCAAGCAGCACCGCATCCATAGATGCAGCTCCATCAGCAGCTAACGCCGGTTCGACCGACAATATGCTGGCATACAACAATAACGGCGAAAGTTTCAAACCGACCATGGGCGGCATGGAGAAGGGCGTTCAAACAATGAGCGACAGCGGCTCTAAGTGGACTCAACCAGAAGCCGTTGCCAAGCCGTCCATCAAGATGGAAGGTCTTCGAGCCAAGCAATTGACTTTCGATTCACTCAAAGATGCAGGCACAAAGGCAACTCCAGCCAGCCACTCTGCATCAGCAGCCGGGCATCATGCGGCAGCAAAACCGGTGACTGACTATCAAGGACATCAGCTCAAAGCCGGTGGAGCACATGCCGGACGCGGGATGGACGGCATCTCGCACCGTAATTTGAGCGGTGTTCAATATCACAAACCGCAAATCAGCCATCAAATTGCCAAGCCACAACCGGCAAGAATAGAAACGCAACCTGCCCAACAACAGTTCAAATCGGATAAGATCGCTCAGAATCAAACAGATGCACCGCAAGTACAGCAAGCAAATGCAACCGACGCCACTTCGGTAATCGGCGATCAAGCAGTTGGAGCAGGCGCCCAAGCCACCACATCAACCACTTATACAATTAGAGCCGGTGATTGCCTCTGGAATATCGCCAAGAATCAGATGGGCGATGCCTTGAAGTGGCAGGACATTTTCAATGCAAACAAAGATATCTTAGGCAGCAATCCTGATCTCATTCAACCCGGCACGACCATCAACTTGCCTGGGCAAGAGGTGGCAGCCAATCAAGCCAGCAATTATGTAGTCAAATCGGGCGACAGCCTCTGGAAGATTTCGCAGGATTTGCTGGGCGACGGCTCCAGATGGAATGAACTCTATCAAGCAAACGCCTCGATTATCGGCGAAAATCCCCGCATGATCATGCCTGGGCAAGAACTGACTATTCCGGGCATGGACGGTGCCGACACTCTGGCACAAGCCGGATCGGCCGGTGCTCAATCAGCGCAAGCAGCCGGTCAAGCCGGTCAGCAAACACTTCAATCGGCAACTCAAGTGCCCGCAGGCGATGCGCAACAGGCTTTCAGCGCTCAGCCGCAAGGCATGGAAGCGCAGAGCATGCAAACGCAATCGGCTCCGCAAGAGATGCCGCAGATTCAAGATCGGGTCATGCAAGCTCAACCGTCCGGCATGCAATCAGTTCCGCAATCCGGAGCCGGCGCAGCCAATGCGATGCCGCAAGCCCAAGCTCAACCGGCAGCCTATCAGCCGCAAGCACCGACTAACTATCAACCGCTGCCGGCAGCCAACTTGCCTGCAGACAAAAATGCCGTCGTCTCCTCGACAATGGTGCCGACCGACATCGTAGAAATGTTCAGAAAGGCGAAGTAGCCGCAATTTGCCCTAAATTAGCGCGTTCAGGTCAGACGGAGCTAGCTGGTCTGCTTAACTTGCCTGCTCTGGCGAATCGCTTCGGTAGTGGCGCGGGCGATATCATCGAAAGATGCCAGCTTGTCGTTGTGAGATGCGGCAACAACAGCTTTGAACGCGCTCGAAGAGTTCGGAAAGTCTTTGGCAACGATTGCCGGTACAGCAATCAAATCTCGTCGCATCGACTTCGAGAGTTTTACAAGCTCTCCTATCGCCTTGCCGGAAATTGTCTGCATATCGAGTTTTCCTTCGCCCGTTATGATCAAATCGGCTTTCTCGAGTTTGCTCTCTAAATTGAGAATTTCTTTGACGAAGGCAAAACCGGAAATGATCTGAGCATTGAACGCTGATGCCAGACCGAAGGCTGTTCCTCCTGCGGCGCCGGCTCCGGGACTTTCGCGGTCGCCGCGCCCGGTTGCCGATACCAAAATTTCTGCAAAATGCAGAAGATTGTTTTCCAACAATTCGACGTCTGATTCCAATGCACCTTTTTGCGGACCGAAAATTCTCGCTGCACCATTTGGTCCGGTCAGCGGGTTATGGACATCGGTTGCAATTTCCATTTTCACATCGCGCAGCCAGTCTTTGATTGCACTCACATCAGCTTTTGCGATGCGTCCGAGATTGCCTCCACCTTGTGCAACTTCTTTGCCGTTCGCATCCAGAAATTTGACACCACAGGCAGTGAGTGCGCCTGCGCCACCATCTGTAGAGGCACTGCCGCCGACGGCAATGACCAATCGGCGAAAACGCCTGGAATTGACGACTGTTTTGATCACCTGCCCAAGCCCGTGCGTATGCGCTTCCAAAGGCTTCAGCGTTCGTCCGGTAAGCTTGGCTATGCCGCATGCCGATGCCAACTCGACTACTGCAACATCCGGCAATGACAGCCATTTTGCCGTGGCCGGCTCATTCAGCGCGCCGTCGACGGGCAACTCTTCGACTTGCCCGCCCGCGCCGGTGTATAGCGCTTCAATAGTGCCGTCTCCGCCGTCTGCAAGTGGAATTATTTCGATGACGGCTTCCGGCACAGCGTGCCTGACTCCTTCTGCCATCGCCCGCGCCACCATTGTCGGCGAGAACGTTCCTTTATATGCACATGGCGCAACTACTATTCGCATTGCTAGATGCGGCGATCCCGAAAACCCAATCACAGCGATTATGCCATATCGATATTGGCAGGATATGCGATTTTACACGGTTTTGAGATTTCATCTTAATTGCAAGCAAAACGCAAATTTTCAAGTTTAGCGATCAGTTTACAAGTGAATGAATAGTGAGTGACTGAATAAATTTCCGGAGAAACACATTCATGCCGTCGAAAGAAGAATCAAAACGCCTTATAGTGCGATTGGCGCGCATTGCTTCCGAAGCCGATGAAGCCGAACGTGAAAGAAGAATGGATGAGCGATACGACCAGTTGCTCAATCATATTGATGTCACTCCGTACAAAAAAACTGCCGCCTGGCCGGGCAAGAGTTACTTGCTTATCGGCAGTTCGTTCAATACCGACGCCACCTTTAAAAAGCCCCGTGAAAAGACGCGGAGAGCGGCGTGCATAGCTCTTCTTATTAATAAGGGCGCAGACAGAAGAAATTGTGTCTCTCTGGCTGAAGCGTTGAGCGATGAAGGTTTTACATCAGTACTCAGTCGATTCGAAAAACAATGGCTTGCAAAATTGCAGGATACGACATTGATCGGCCCCGCATACAATGAAAAAGGCAAATTGATTCCTCAAGCTTTCGCAGTCTGGCGCAAAGAAATTGCCACAGCCAGAGAGAAAGACAAACAACTGGTCGCAGCCGGAAGAGGCCAAAAGAAATAGGCACAGGGACAACGTTTCACGTCCCGGACTTAAAAGCACAAAAGCGGCGCCCCGGGTGAGATGCGCCGCTTTTTAGCATTTCGCGTTTCGCTGCGATCAGCAATACGTTGCGTATCGTGTTGCCTTGCGTTGCGAAAAATCTTTCGGAGTTTCGAAATGCTGCATGGTTTCTTTCAACTGCTTTATTCTGTCGACGCGGAATAAAAGCACTTCCTTGCGTTCGTGACAGTAAGCAATAACCCGCCAGAGCCCCTCTTCTTTGAGGATGGTCAGCGGGTTCAAGGTAATGCGGTCGACTGATTCTCTGGCGAAACTGTAGTACTCGGCTTTCACCATACGATGATCGACAAGTGCCTTTTCCAATTTGGGCAACGTTTCATCCGTGGCATACATCGGAAAATTCATCACCTGCAGATCGTGATGATCCTCATTCATCTCGCTTTCAATAAGCGATAAATCGAAATCGAGATCGTCTTCTCCGTCGCATCCCAAGACCGAGTCCACGATGGCATCGGCCAGCTCGTCCGACATAGTGGAAAGAGCAGGAGCAACCTTTTTCGAGAGCTTTTCGATAATGTCTTTTATCAGCTCATCTCTGTCTTTCGAATGAATTGTGACGCCCGCAACTAGCTTATCCAAAAGCCTTGCACTGGTCAGAAGAAGGACTCCTTCCTCCTGAGTCAGCTCCAGGCTGAACTTATCTTCCATGTCCATCAAAAGTCCCCTAAGCTAATGCGGCAGAGCCGCTTCCGATTTGATGATGGTCCTGTTTCTAGCCTAGCACCCGAGGTCGATACACGGAAGCGTTTGACGGGCGTTTAAGCCCGCCGTCCGAGTGAATTAATGCGTCCAATAGATCTGTGAATTTATGCAGTGACTGGTATTAACCTAGATCACATGCGCTCCGGCGCCGATACGCCGATTAAACTGAGCGCATTCGCCAGCACCTGCTTTGTAGCAAGAATCAGTCCCAGCCTGGCTTTCGTGACCGATAAATCATCGGTGATCACGCGCGATACTTCGTAGAATTTTTGCAAATCATTAGCGACATCATATGCATAACGCGCCATTCTTCCGGGTAGTCGTGTCACGGCAGCCTCTCTCACTTCATCAGGAAATGAATCCAGCTTCTGCACGAGCGCTTTTTGATGCTGGAAAACTTCATGACCTGGATCAAACGCGGCTCTGAAACAATCCGGTTTTTTCTTGAACTCGCTCAAATACTCGCTCAACTGTTCGGCGCTAAGCACCGGCTTTTCCGTCGCCCCGCTTTCTTGATTTACTTGTTCTTCGGTGGCTTTGCGCAAAATCGCACAGCAGCGCGCATGCGCATACTGTATATAAAATGCGGGATTCTCTCTCGATGTGCGTTTAGCAAGCTCGAGATCGAAGTTTATCGGATTTTGCGGATTGGACTCCGCCAGATAATAACGAGTAGCGTCGACACCTACTTCGTCCATTACTTCTTCCAAGGTGACAACCGTGCCGGCGCGCTTGGACATCCGCACCATCTGTCCTTCACGATTCAAATTGACTATTTGCGTCAAGATAATTTCCAGCTTTTCCGCATCAAGATCCAACGCTTTTACGGATGCTTTGAGCCCCGGTACCTGACCGTGGTGATCGGCTCCCCAAATAGTGACGAGCTGATCGAAACCACGTTTATACTTATCCAGATGGTAGGCAGCATCCGCGGCCAAATATGTGGTGACGCCGGTGCTCTTGCGCAGAACTCTGTCTCTCTCGTCTCCCAATTCTTTGGCTTTGAGCCAGAGAGCGCCTTCCGATTCGTAGCTCTTTTGTTTCTTTTCAAACTCTTTCAGCACCGATGTGACTGCATCAGATGTATGCAGAGAAGTCTCGGAAAACCAGGTATTGAAATTGACGCCCAGCCGGGAAAGCAGTTTGCGCTGCGATTCCATGATCGTCATTTTGGTCAATTCACCAAGCTTTTTGGCGCCTTCCTCAGCGTCTAGCTCCAGGAAACTTGAACCGTATTCTTTGACCAGCGGCTCGAGAAAATGCTTGAGAGAATCTTCCGGATAACCTTCTTCCGGATAGGGCACATCGCGACCTTGAAGCCGCTGATACAGCGCCCATGCGCAATATCCGAGTTGTTGGATTTGTACACCGGCGTCATTGACATAGAACTCTTGCTCGACGGCAAATCCGACGAACGAAAACAGGTTGGAGAGGCAACTGCCATAAACAGCGCCGCGACCGTGACCGATATGCAAATCGCCTGTGGGATTGGCCGAAACGTATTCGACTAAAACACGCCTGCCTTCACCAATGTTCAAAGCGCCGAATTTCTCGGCTTTGTTGTGAACCTCGCTCAGTGACTCTTCCAGCCAGCCGGTGGACAAATGGAAGTTGATAAAGCCAGGAGGCGCGACCGCGAGCCGCTCGATGTTTTTAGCTCCCGCTTGCTCGTCCTTTTCTATGTAATCGGCGATTACCTCGGCAATCTTTATAGGAGGCATTTTTGCCTGCCCGGCTAGCTTCAAGGCAATTCCCACCGCCAGGTCGCCATGTTCAGGCAGGCGCGGTCGCTCAACCGAGACCGGAAACGGACAGTTTTTCAACGGTCCCAGCTTTCCTTCTTCAGTCGCCTTGTTTATTGCCCGCTCGACTACGCCGGCCAGCCTTTCGGAAATCACCTTCAGTCTCCTTTTAAACAGCAAAGACTTTTAGGCTACCATCCGGGGAGCCTGACTGGCTTTAGTTATGAAACGACCGAGGCTAAACCTTAACCTTAGCCAGCTCCTTGATAATCGTCTCGGCGAAATCCACTGCTGCAGGAGGACCGTCGGCTGTGATTATGCGCCCGTCCTGCACGACCGGTCGCTCGACGTGATTGACCTGCCCGTCTTTCAGCGCTTTCAACGAATCGGGAGTTGGGTAAACAGTGGCTTGCTTGCCCGAAAGCACTCCCGCTTTGGCAAGTACGGCGCCGGAAAGGCAAATAGCGCCCAGCACCTTGCCTTGGGAGTTCAAATCCTTGAGCAATGCATGAAGCGTCTGGTCATTCCATAGATATTCCGGCGAACCCATGCCGCCCACTACGACCAGACAATCGATTTGATCTGCCTTGAGGTCGCTTAACACCACATCAACGTTCGCAGTGCCGCCCAGCATGCCTTTGGCCTCTCCCAGACGGGTAGAGGCGACTTTCACCTGGGCGCCTTCATCAAGGAAAGCCTTTTGCGGAGTGGTCAACTCTTCATCTCTGAATTGCTCCGGCGCGATAACTAAAACTACCTTGAGACCTTCCAGACGCTTGTTCGCCATGCCAACCTCCTTTCAAACACGCAACGAAGCTGTGCGGTGTTTTTCTGCACTCGTCGCATGTATTCAATTTTTAGTGTTGAAAGGATCTTATTACATTTCAAAATGATTTTGGAGTGAAACTGCCGATGGTGGCAGTGAAAACCACCCATCGCGCGACAAAAGTTTTCCCCAAACAAAAAAGGCGCTGAATGCGCCTCTTCGTTTATTCGATGATTAGCGGACTTCGGGATCTTTGCGATTGAGCACGCGCTGCATCAGATCTTGCAAGCGATTCGGCATTTCATTGCTCTGCACATTCGGGTGCATATCTTTTTGCTTTTCAGCAATGCGCTGGCGAATCATCTGTTCCAACTGATGCTGCTGATTCTCATTCAAGACCTGACGCTTACGCAAATAGTTGGCAGTAGCGGCTTGATTGAGTTGATCTTTTTTGCGTTGCAACGATTGTTGCACAGCCATCAATTCAACCGGATCGGCATTATGCGATTCGAGCAGGCGTTGAAGCTTTCGCTGCTCTTCGGCAATAGCCGGTTTGATCTGACTGTAGTCTTGCTGCCACTGCGCTTCCAACTGCTGCACTTGCTGGTTTTGCTGAGCTGAAAGATTGAGCTTGCTCCAGTCTACACAGCATTGGTTTTCTGCAAAAGCAGGCATGACCAGAGCGGTCTGGATCCCAATGACTAAAGCAACTTTCTTCGTGATGTACATAGACCGGTTAGTACCACCCACTCTCTTAACCATCTTAGTACTCATAGAGCACCGCCTCAGCGCTGCCTGCAGGCTCCGTCAATGCCGATTCTATCAAGTAGTCCTCTGCACTAACAGTCTTTATTGAGGAAGTTCCAGGCGACATTAGCCAGAAACTACCAAATCCAATGATACCCAAGACTACCGCAGCGGCCGCACTCATCCAGTAAGCTCGACGCATGCCGGGCTTAGCTTTTTGTTGTTGTGGCTGATTGGCAGATCTAGGCGTGAACTGCACCACTTGCAGTTGCGACTTGATGCCGGGCCAGAGATCGAAGTCTTCCGGGATATCCGGTTTATAGTGTTCTCTTATCGCTTCGCCGACACTTGAGAGTCTATTGAACTCATCACGGCATCCCTGACAATCAACAAGGTGAGTTGTGATGGCACGATGTCTGAGTGTCGCCACTTCCTGATCTATATACGGAGAAAGCTCCGTGTGAATGAGAGCACAGTCTTCATTCAATCTCGACTTAACCGCCGGCCAGAGATCTACGCTTATATCGGCCGGTAACTCCAGCCCTTTTGAAATAAATTGATTGGTTGAATTGAGTGTCTTGAATTTGGCCAGGCAGTCAGGGCATTCCTTAAGATGCGCATTGACGCCCTCTTGGGCCGGTGCCGGCAATTCGCCGTCCAGGTAGGCCGATAAATCTTCGTCCATGACCTGGCACACTGTCGGCACCTGATCCTTCATCTTCGCCCAGAGATCCGGCATCTCGACATTGTCGGGCTCCATTTCTCTACCAATCAACTGGCAAAGTGACTTGAGCGTTTCCATTTCCTGGCTGCAGTCAGTGCAACCGGAAAGGTGCTCCTCCACCTCGGATTTGAGCTGCTTGTCAAGCTGTTCGTCTAACAGCGCAGACAACTCCATCCTATATTTTTCACATGTCTCGACCATTACCCCGATCACCCCGAAATTTCTGCTTGCGAGCTGCTGCTCTCGAGATACGGCTTAAGCATCTCTTGCAGCTTCAATCTGGCCCTTGCTATTCGCGATTTGACGGTTCCCATCTCTGTCTTTGTCAGAACCGCAATCTCCTCGTAACTGAGACCCTCCACCTCTCTTAAGACGATGCTCGTGCGAAACTGTTCCGGGAGTTTCATCATGGCGGCGCGGATGACTTCATTGACTTCCTTATTTAAAACATTCTCATCGGGAAGAGCCGAAGAGTCTGCGATGTCGCGAGTGGCGCCTTCGCCACCCTCTTCATCGTCAATGCCCTCATCCATAGATACGGTTGGCAGCTTGCGAGGACGCTTGCGCAATTCGTCGTAAAAGATATTTGTGACTATTTGGGTAAGCCAGGAGCGGAAAGAGGAGGGATTCCTCAGGTTGTTGATATTTCTCCAAACCCTGATGAACACTTCCTGCGCAAGGTCTGCCGTATCGGTCCAATCGGGAGCCAATTGGTACAGAAGGGCGTACACCGTGCGTTGGTGACGTTTTACCAGCTCTTCGAATGCCGCGGGCTCACGCCTCTGGCAAGCCAGTACAAGGTCTCTATCGCTTTTTTGGCTATAGCCTGTCGCCATGGCGACTCCTCTCGACGATTATTAGCTTTGACGCAATGGCGAGCTAACGTGTTCCGGGGGTATATACGGTCGCGTCGTGGTTCGCCTTTAGCCCCTATATCGTATCACTGGTGTCTGACAGATCTGGCATGCTTTGCCGTTTTCCACGAGATTTAGTAGATGAACGTAAAGCGTGGGAAGAGACGGTCTGTGAAGCATCGTCAACATCGCTCAGTCATGTTTAATTCATTAGCCTAGCAACAAGCCGCAAAGGTGCTAGCATGACAGTTGCCTTGTTCTCAAGAATGGCTTCACTGCCCGACTTGAGCAAACAACAGGCGCGGTCGGCGAAGCAGACGGGCAACGTTGCCCGGTATTGAGCCAGTTTCCGCATTTCAAAACTGCTCGAAATACCTTCGTCGCCATATCCAAAGGAGATACAGTCTTGTCTACCAGATATCTATTTACTTCGGAATCCGTCACAGAAGGGCACCCAGACAAAGTTTGTGATCAGATTTCCGATGCCATACTCGACGCAATCTTGGCTCAGGACCCCAAAGGACGCGTGGCTGCAGAATGCGCCGTCTCTACAGGGTTGGTTCTGGTGACAGGCGAAATCACCGCCAATGCAAATATTGATTATCAACAATTAGTGCGCAGCGTAATCGACGAAATCGGCTACGCCGGCGAAAAAGGCGGCGGCTTCGATGCCCATTCCTGCGCCGTTCTTACAGCCATCAACAAACAATCCTCCGACATCGCTTCCGGCGTAACCAAGGCTCTGGAACAAAGAAACGAGGGTTCAGCCGAGAAAGAAGATGAAATCGGCGCCGGCGATCAAGGCATGATGTTCGGCTACGCCTGCGATGAAACGCCGGAACTCATGCCTTTGCCGATCTCGGTTGCTCACCGCATCGCTCGCCGCCTTTCCGAAGTGCGCCACAAGGGCACTCTTCCTTACTTGAGACCGGACGGCAAAACTCAAGTTACCGTCGAGTACGATGGTGACAAGCCGGTGCGTATCGATTCAATTGTCATCTCAACACAGCACGATCCCGAAATCGAGGGCGCAAGCGCCAACGAAGATGTGCAAAAGCGCATTGCGGCCGACTTGAAAGCCTACGTAATTCAGCCTGTGTTCCAGGATCTCAACGTCAAGCCCGACGAAGAAACCCGCTATCTCATCAACCCCTCCGGTCGCTTTGTTATCGGCGGACCGCACGGTGATGCCGGTCTTACCGGTCGCAAGATTATCGTCGACACCTATGGCGGCTACGCGCGCCACGGCGGCGGCGCCTTCTCCGGAAAAGATCCGACCAAAGTCGATCGCTCGGCCGCATATGCGGTGCGTTGGGTAGCTAAGAATATTGTCGGCTCCGGCATGGCCACGCGCTGCGAAGTGCAGATTGCTTATGCAATCGGCGTTGCTCGACCTGTATCTGTGCACGTGACCACCTTCGGCACCGGCAAAATCGCGGACGAGAAGATCACTGAAATCGTTCAGGAGGTCTTCGACCTGCGCCCGGCCGCCATCATCCGCGCGCTCAAGCTCAACGAGCTGCCCAAAGAGCGCGGCGGTCACTTCTTCAGGAAGACGGCTGCATACGGCCACTTCGGTCGCACCGATATAGATGCTCCCTGGGAAAGACTTGATAAGGTGGAAGAGTTAAAAAAGCGCTTGCCCAAGGCAGTGGGCGCTAAATAACTGACCAGCGAAATCAAGTATTGAGAAATCTAGCCGTCTCTACTTTGAGACGGTTAATACAACCGCGACCATCGTTATAATAAACAACGTATCTGATACGGCCTTTTGCTAACCCACTTGGCTATCTTCAAGGGTTTCCCAGCAATTGTCTTCTCTCGGGAAAAATTCAAACTCCGGCTCAATCACCGTGCTGCCAGAATCGCCGGACGGTTGGTCATTGGACCTCAGCGAAGGAGAGGTTCTTTCCATCGGCCGTAAACCAGGCGCCGGCGATAAGCGGCGGCTCGTTTTGCCATTCCCTGAAGTATCCGGTCAGCACGCCGAAATACGTTGTACTCCTGACGGCTGGACTCTCATTGACAACGGTTCCACGAACGGCACCTCTTTGAACGGCACGCGCCTGACTCCCGGCAAAGAGTACGTTTTGCACAGCGGCGACAAAGTCAAAATCGCCCAATACGATCTTCTTGTCAGCCCACCCTTCAATGCCTCGCGAGAAATGGACGAGGACAGAGACGAGCAGGACAAAACTCAATTTCGCATCCACCTTATCAACGCCACCATACTTGTCGGCGACATATGCGATTTCAGCGGACTCATGGAAGCCTATGCGTCCGAGCCGGATCTGGTAATGCGCGCTCAAAAAATGGTTTTCGACGCGCTCAACGAAGAAATCCACAGGCACTACGGTCAACTGGAAAAAATCGCCGGCGATGCCATCATGGCCTATTGGAGCGGAGACGATTCCAAAGAAGGCGCGGCATTGCAGGCATATCAAGCTTGTCTGACGGCTTTGCAAATGCAGACGATCACTGCACGTCTGGCCAACGACACGAATTTCTGGCCTTTCAAAAACCATCCGCTTGTCCTCGACATTGCTCTTGCCACAGGACCAGTGGCTGCCGGAACACTCGGGCAATCAGGCGCCGGTCAAGCAATTACAGGCGATACTGCCAACATAGTTTTTCGCCTGGAAAAACTGATTACCAGCGATCATGCCGGCGAAATCTGGGTGGACGGCGTCACTCACGATCTGGCGCGCGAACGTTTTCAATTCAAGTACGTCAATCAATTCTCGGTCAAAGGCCGGCAAAAACCGGTGGAAGTCTATCAACTGGTCAACGCGGTCTAGCTCGTGCCGGAGAATCTCAGTCTTGAAAAAGCCGTTGGCAGGCTGCTTGTAGGACGGCTGCCCGGCAAAACACTGGATGTCCAGTTCAAACAACTGCTGGAGTCCGGCACCGCGGGCGGTATCTGCATTTTCAAAGACAATGTGGAGGATTTGAAACAACTGGCCGGTCTCGTTTCGGAAATCGGCAAGGCATCGGCTTTCAATCCAATAATCTGCGTCGATCAAGAAGGTGGAGCTGTGCAACGTTTTGACGACGTGCTCACACCACTGCCCTCTTTGATGGCACTTGCCGCCACGGGCAATGAAAAACATGTAGAAACTGCCGCCGTCGTAAACGGCAGGCAGTTGCGCACACTCGGCGTCAATTGCGTGCTTTCGCCGGTAATTGATGTAGCCAGCAATCCACTTAACCCTATTATCGGCACCCGCGCGTTTTCCTCAGATCCTAAGATTGTGACGAAATATGCTCGAGCCATGCTGGAAGCTTTCATGCAAGAGGGTGTGGTTCCGGTTGTGAAACACTATCCAGGTCATGGAGATACCGGTCAAGACTCTCATTCGGAATTGGCGGTTATAGATCGACCTCAAAAATCTGTTGAAGAATTGGAACTAGCTCCATTTAAGAACTGCGCTCAACTGGCACCGGCCCTTTTAGCCGGTCATGTCTGGCTGACGGCATATGAAGAGAGAGCCCTGCCCGCAACGCTTTCGAAGAAACTGATGCAAGATGTTTTAAGAAAAGAGCTGGGATTCGACGGTCTGGTATTCACCGACGACATGATGATGAAAGCGGTGAGCGGACATTATGGTCTTTCGGAATCCGCACTGCTGGCTATTGAAGCCGGCTGCGACGTAATCTTGCTGTGCTGCTCGGCAGATGAGTTGAAGAATGCTCATCAGTTTATCGTCGAGGCAGTAAGAAGTGGCCGATTAAAAGAAGAACGCATTCGTGAAGCATGCGACCGCGTAGATAAGCTATTTCCCGAGACGGCAAAGTTGAATTCCGAGCCGGAGTCGCGAGTTTCGCAGTTATCCAATTGGCTCGCCGATGACCTGGCCAGAATCTTTGCTATTTACAGAGACTCTATATGTTTGCTCAAGGGCGACATGCCGGTCGTAGACGAAAAACCGCTTACAGTCGTGTATCCGAAGCATCCCAGATATCCACTTGCCCTGGCCCAGTTTCTCAAAGAGAGACTGGTTTTAGCCGGCATAAAACCGTCCATTGAAGAATTGTCCTACAGCGTCAATCCTGATCAAGATGAAATCAAAACATTGGTTGCAAAATCCGAAGGCAAGAACGTCGCGCTTGTCACATTCAGGGCTGGATTGAATAAGGGTCAAGAAGTGTTAGCCGATCATCTGGAAAAAGCAGCATCAGCTTTCTTCGGCGTAGCGGCCGACATACCGTATGACTGTGATGCCGTATCTGACGCCGCCTCTTATATCTGCACTTTCGATCCGTCCAACATGGCAATGGAACAGTTGGCGATTATGCTCGTGCACGGCGAAAAAGCAAAAGGCGCATGCCCGGTTGCTCTGGAAACCCAAAAGAAGCAAAACGAGATCAGGGCGTAAGAATCATTTTGAACATGAAGGTCACTGCCTGAGCAGCAGCCAGAAGCGCCAGACTGCCCAGAATGCTGAAGAAGAGAATGGCGCCGATAATACGACGCGTCCACATTTTCTTTTTCTCTTCTGTGGTGAGCGGCGGCTTCACTTTAGCGGCAGTATCCGTGACCGGAAACGCGCTGACAGCCGAAACTTCGGCTGCTTCCTGTTTTTCCTCTTGCGGATTTTCGCTCACGGGCAATTTGTTCAAACGCTCAAAAACACTCTTCCCAATTCCATTCTACAGCTTGTGAATGGATTATTTGATGAGCGTTTTGAGCCAATCAGACTTGGCCTGAATCAATTTTGCATATTCGGGCTGGTTGAGCTCGTTCAACTCTTGAGCATAAGAATCCAGAATTCTCACGCGTTCGAG
>JADYYD010000165.1 GCA_020853845.1 Candidatus Melainabacteria bacterium | reverse complement strand
CCGAAAAGGGCTTGATCAAGTGTGTGGCAAAGGGCGCGCGCAAGCCGGGCTCGAAAATCGGCGGACGTGCGGAACTGCTCAATGTAAACAAGCTGCTGCTGGCATCGGGGCGCACCTTCGAGATCATCTCGCAGGCAGAAACTTTGGAAACATTTTCTCAATTGCGAGGAGATCTCGAGCGCCTTGCTTACAGCCTCTATTACGCTGAATTGACCAGCATCTTTGGGCAGGGGCTGGCCGAGGAATCCAGCGCCTATTTCGACTTTCTCGTCATGTCCCTTAGATACCAGTGTCTGTCTCAGTCCGATCCAGCATATCTGTGCTTGATGTTCGAGCTGAGCCTTCTCGATATATTAGGATATAAACCGGAATTGACAGTTTGCGTCAATTGTCGCTCCGTTCTCAATGACCATGTTCTGGCTGGATTTCACTTCGATCTCGGCGGGATGGTTTGCGAGCGCTGTCACCTTGAAGGCAAAAGGGTGAAAGTAGGAATGCGAGTGGCTGAGGATGAAGGCATATACGAAACGCCGGGTGTTGATAAACTGGACAAGCACGTCACTCCGCTTGTATGGAAACGGCTTGTTCTGGCATCGGCCGGCAGCGATGTCCCTGATGCATCGCAAGAAAGCGATCCGGTTAAACGGGCTACAAGAGCCGCTCACCGTGTCATCGAAGGATACATAGAACATCGCGCCGGCAGGCGCATCAAGTCGCTGCAGCTATTGGAAAACGCGCAGTCTGTTTAAACTTTATGTTTCTTCTTCTGGCTCATACTGATCGGCCTCGAAGTCGAAAGTCCATGCGACAGCCTCTTTGGCGGTGCGCATGAAAGGCGGAACGCGCAAAAAATAGTGCTTGAAACTGCCGTCCGGTTCCGGAGTCGAATTGATCACGCGCACCATGACCAGGGGTTCGTCGCCGGCCATGCGTCTTCTGAATAACGTACCGTATTGATCTTCGTGCAAAATTTCGGCATTTGCTTCTTCCAGATAGCGCGCAATTCCGAATTGGTCCATCATCACACGCCGCATTTCCAGATTGATCTCGCTTTCGATTTCGCTCACAGTTAAGGTTTCTGGAGCCAATACAGTGCGATCGTGAACCGATACTCCGTGTATCGAATAAAGGCGATATCCATCCTCGTATTGCAGTGCCGGTCCGCTCAGAGAATGCAGCCTGAACTCTTCGTCCAGTTCGCATGATTGCGGTGGTTTCGCCACAAATACTATTTCTGCAAAAGGACAAATTGGAGTGCGATTGGCAAGAAAGAGGCGCAGGTGCTCGATTGCTTTCTTAGTATCGTTTTGGAAAATTCCCTTTTCATCAGCGTCCAGAAAAAAGGTGAAAATCGATAGGCGATCTATTTGCGGAAAAAAGATCGATGAGTTGAAACCCACCGCCAGTTGACCGGTAAACCAAAGCCCTGAGGAGCTGCCGTCCAACAGTTGCTCCAGAGCCGGTGGATAAGACTCGTAGATGGTTGGCTCCAACTGCTGCGCGCTCAGTGCCTGCGCAAGAATATTGACTGTGGACTCTCCCAGTTGCTCGATGAACTCAGTTTCCAGCTCGCCCTGGCGGACGATTTGTTCGGGAACGAAAGAAGTCTGCTCTCCTCGATCTCTAAAGATTCGCAATGCGGCTCTTTCCGTCGTTCCCATATTGCTCAGGTTCTGGATCGCTGTTCGCAACTGACCCATTCTTACGGACTCTGCGCGCGCTTCTATATTGACCCAATTTTCCCAGACGCCCGGAAGCCCGCCATCGTTCCACCTGCATTCACGAGAGATCCACTGGTAAATCTCAGGCGTGACGGCACCTGTCATATCCGCATCAAGTCTTGATATGAGCGACTCGAAGAATCCCAGCCTCGTGTTGACGCTTTGCCCCTTGGGTCGCCCGAATACTGAATCCAAATAGAGACTGCCTGATGATGTTTCCATCTCTTTGATCTTGCTCAAATAGTCGGATGTTTCACGGCGTCTATCGAGAAGCGTTTCTATATCCTCACAAAAGAATTTGCTTTCGAGCTGTTCGATAGCGTGTTTCCAGCGCGGCAACTGCAAATTGTTGCAAACCATCTTCCAGGTGCTCTCATCGCTGAGAGCTCGAATTCTCAACAACGCGGGCATGAGCATCAACTGCAACGGGCTTTCCACTGATACTACTGCTGGTGCGGGTAATCCGAGAAAATTATAGAGTGAGTGCATCACTTCAATGCACTGCTCATCTGACATGCCATTGGCAGTTGCCGCCGCCAGTTTTTCATCCCAAAAGGCGCGGTATTCGTCGAGAAAAGTCTGAGCTTTGGGCGACAGCTCGGCGAATCTGTTGTCTCGTTTTTCTTTCATCGAAATCAGTTCAAACTGAATGAAATTGATCTGTGCCGACGTTTCACTTGCAGGAACTTAGATCATAACCTCAAATCAATATTAATATCGACTGCCACAACCATTCAATTTTTCCACTCAATGGAAGCAATCGCTTTCTCGAATGAAGGATAGTATTTGTCAAACAGCGGGCGAGTCTGGGCTTCGAAAATGAATTCTTCAACAAAACACTGAGGCGAATCCGGTTGTGCATCGAGAAACAAACCAGCGAAATAAGCCTGGGGTCGAAAGTCCATGTCGTGAAAGTAGCCGCATGCGCTGAGCACATTCTTGCCCCCAACCGAGATGGTTTCCAGTTTCTCCAGATGAAAGCGCGGGCCGCCAAATCCGGTTTCTTCATTTGCAACTTGATTGTTTCCGCATTGACCAAGAACTCCTTCCAGTTCTCTTATCACGTCGGAACATTGTGAAGTTTGCCCGGCTCCGTTTTTCATACTCGAGTAAACGATGGCGGGTGGCTGCCTCAGCAAAAAACGAAAAGGTGCCGCGTCGTCATTCGCGGCCGGGGAGCCTCGATAGAAAGAGACGATGGAAACATCATCGGCGTCTTTCTTGTCGCGCGGTTGAAACTGCCGGCGCCAGTTCTCACCCATGCCGCCCATTTGTATTTCGCCTCTGCCGAAGCTGTCGGGCAATTCAATTGTTTTGATAATGCCGACATCTTCGACGCGCATGAAATCTCCGATTATCTATTCTGAATTACCCGACTGCAACCGGCCCTTTTCTGTTTCGAGCGTGAAGCATTGCTTGTGTCTTTTCCTGCAGCGCACGTTCCTGCTCGGCTCTAAGCTGCGCCAATTGAGTTTCTCTCTCTTGTTCTTTCAGCGCCTGCTTGCGCAGTTCTTCTGCTTCTTTTTCTTTTTTGCGTGCATTTTCTTCTTCCAGTCTGCTTCTATATTCGCTGTCCGTTTCATTCGGATTGCGTCCTGCGCCCGGTCCGAATCTCGTTCTGTCGTCCGGAGCGCCTCCGCGTCCACTGCCCGAGCCTGGCGTCGGATTCTGTATTGTCCATCTGTCTCTGTTGGTAGCAGTGTCGACATCCGCGTCGCTGACACGAGTCAGATCCTTTTTGGTGCCCCAATTGTTGTCCAGCCTGAATGAGCCATCTTCGTTCAATCTGATATTCATGGCGTGCATGCCGTGACCATTTCTGCCCCCGCCCGGCAGGAACGGCGCGTTGACACCCAATTGACCGGACTGTCCGGTGCGCTCTTGAAACTCGCGCAGCCTTGTCCGCAATTCATCAGGGTTTTTGAACGTTGTAATTTTCAGATCGGGCGGATAACCCGGCGGTGGTTTTTCCCCATTGGGCGCTCTGAACAGTGTGGAGCTTGCAAAAACCGCACCGTCTGCTCCTCCTATGGCGCGATTGAGGTGTGCGACATCCCAGATGGCTACCTGGGGACCGTCACCCATATACTTCAGCGCGCCTCCACTGTCCCTGCGGAACATTCCTTCGTCTGTGGACGTTTGTCCGCGCCTTGCGCCTCTTTCGCCCGCATGCGCGGCCATATATATATGTATCCGGCACGCTCAATGCCGTCGGCTGATGTCGGCCTGCCTTCTCTTTCGGAGCGAAGATCGGCTGCTAATTGTCCGGTCAGGGCTGCATAAATTTGCCCGGCCGGCCCCTGTTTGCCGTTGTCGCCGTAATTTTGAGAATTGACGGTATTGTGGGCTTCGCGGTCCGGAAGCAAACTCAGTGAATCAACACGCACCGTCCGCTCTTTGCCGGGAATGACCTCACCATTCGGTCCGCGCCTGTCCATCTCTTTTACTGTCGTCGAGCCTGTGTTGACGAGATCTCTTGTGCGTTCGGCAACGCGCGCCGGGTCGCCGGCTTCAAGCTCTTGCTTGCCCATGGAGTGCAGAGCGCAGGTCATGTGCTGACCTTGATTGACATATTTTTCGGGATTCATGGTCATTAAAGCCGAGTCTTTGACTATGTTTTGCCGATCGGCTTGGGTTAAATAATCTCTTTGCCCGTCGCTGAGCGTTCCTCCCGGCTTTTTGTCCAGAATATCTCTGTGCGCTTT
>JADYYD010000164.1 GCA_020853845.1 Candidatus Melainabacteria bacterium | reverse complement strand
TAAACGAGTCGCAGCAGAGAAAACGCAGCGGCTCGGCGTATCAGCCGGCTTTGGAAATCGACCCGATTACGCATAAATATGTCGCAAAATAATGGCGACTCATTTCTTTGAATCGAGCTTTTTGGTGTCTCGATTTTTATTGTCCAACTTCGGATCCACCCATTCGCTGAAGCTGTCGAAAACGTCTTTGCTGACCGGATCGACCATCACTTCGTCCTGCGTTTTCTTGCGCAGATAACCTTTGGGCGCTTCAACGGAAACCACCTGTTCATCGGCCCTTACGACTGCCGTTGTGCTCAGGCTTTCGAACCAACCTTTACTCACATCTTCAATGAATAATCGAAACGGCAGACCTTTAACTTTCGGCGGAAGTTGATAGATTTTCGATAGCAACTGCTGGCATTGCAGTGGCGGCTCGATGTCTTTGAATGTCCAATATGTTGCCTTGAATATGAATGCAGCGCCGAGTTTTTTCGATGCCATTTTGGGTTTCGATGACATCTTGTAGCGCCAGAGTTGATGCCCGAGATGCTGCGTCGGACCATCCAGTTTCCAGGTCGCAGAATTCAGTTCTACTCGCTCGGCACCGAAAAGTCTGGAAGACATCTCGCCTTGAAATTTTGAAAACGGCATGACGCAATATGTTTGCGATTTCTTGTTGTACATGGTCACATCCCAGCTCGGTGCTTTGGCTGCGATGACTACGCCGGTTCGCAAGTTTTCGCTGCGAATGCCTTCGCTTGTCACAAGAGTTTTGTGTGGACCGCCGCCTTCACCATCCTGCGAAATCAACCAGGCGCCTGGAGTTTTCGCTGAAGACATGCTCGCTGTTGCCGTTTTCGCCGCTGGTGTTTTCTCTGACGAGAACGCACAAATAGGCATTGCAAAGGATGTGAAAATTGCGATTAATAAAAGTACGATGGGCACGCGAAGAACCTACTTCATCCGGGACAAACTGACCCATTCATCCCAACTGCTGTCGTAGCCATCGTAGTGAACGAAATATTCGTTGTCGCGGCGTTTCAGCACTTTCGCCGGCCAAAATTCGTTTTTCCACAAGACTTCGCAGGTGTCGCCAATCTGGAACTCACTGCGGGCGGTGGCAGGTGCCAGACCATTCAACGGCGCGCCACCAATTTCTCTAACCTTGTTGAAGTCGCACCACTCGTCACTGTCTGCGGTGTCGTATCCGATTTGCACCCAGCGAACACGCGCCTGCCTGTCCTTCTCTTCCATCAGTTTCGCTTTGTACCATTTGGTGCCGTACTTAGCTTCGACAAGTCGCGGAATTATTTCATTTGGAAAGTTGACTTTGCTGAGACAAAAGTTGCCTGGAAAGCCGTTGCTGCTGTTGACGCCCGCAGCTTGATTGTCGATGGACTTCATTTCTTGCACTACGTACTTGGCTAGATCAACAAATGAAACTTTCCCATCCGCGTCCAAATCCACAAATTTGTGCCCGCGCAAGCCATCAAGCAAAGCTTGAGAAAACGTCCAATTGCTGGTCGAACTCACAGGCGGCGCTGCAGACGTCACCATGCCAAATTGATAATTTCCCGGTTGCTTGTTCAGCGATAGCCCAATTGAGCCGGACGAACAACAATCAGCAAAGAAAAGCGCTTGCGAGCCACGAAAATTCTTCTTCAACTTGGAGGCGATTGCCCTGGTCGAAACCGCATTGTCGTTGGTGCTGACGTCATAGTTGGCGTAATATCCATTGCCGGAATTGTCCAACCATCCGTGTCCGCAATAATAGAAAATCAGCGTGTCGCCTTCGCTGGATTTTTCCAGCAAATCATCAAAGCTGTTTTCTAAATTCGAAAGCGTTGCTTGCGCGTCGGAAATATAGACGAGCTTGTCCGACGGCACCCCTTGTGCGCGGAAAAATTCCGCCAGCTCTGCGTCGCGGCGAGCCTTAGGCGTAAATTGCGCATAGCTTTTGTCTCGCCATCTAAGGACGCCGGCGATGAAAACGAGAGTTCTTTGGGGATCCCACGACCGCACGGTATCGGCAGGCGATGCGGCATTTGAGACGTTCTCGCTTGATGCGCTCTCATCTGCCTCGGCGGTCAGCGGCCCCATTAAGAACGCCATCGCAATCACCAGAAAAGCTGGGAATACTGAGAGTTTCCGAACTGAGAGTTTCCGAACTGAATGTTTCCGAAATGAGAGATTCCGCGTGGACAAAATCACGTTATGCACTGCGCCGCTCCTGCCGACCGACCGTCAGCTAAGAAGGTATGTTTGCAAACGATGATTATCCTTTCAAAATCTGCTGAGCGTCAAACCGCTTGCGGATTCGATGAGTGAGAAAGTATGTGGTCGCTTTTCTGCCAGGGTTGCATTTTTGGTCGAGCAAAAGATGCGCCAGAATCGAAACGGTCACGCCGACCCTATAGGGTTGGCGGGTGGGACCGCGAAACAGTAGGAAGAAAAGAGCAAGCAATTCATATGAATGCAACGGAAGGTAGAGTTTACCGCTGTAATGTTCGTGAGCGGCTTCGTTAAAGCGCTCCCAGTTGGGCTTCCAGCCATGCGCCCGCACGTAATCGACAATATGATCGAGGTCAATGAGCCAGCCGACGAAAAAACTCGCCAGGGCAGCAGGGCGCGAGCGATAGCGCCAGTAGCTCAGCGATGCAATACCCGCTGAGGTGATGATATGTCCTACTGTTCTCATGACAATGGGCTTCCTTTCCGCCGGCGCCGGTTCTCGGCTAAAACTGTTAACGAAATAAGGCAAGAGAGCGCTTTTGAACCACAACCACCTGCCATAATTGTGAGCGTGCTAGAAGTAATGTGATATATACCCACTTCTACAGCATATTACGGGGAGCGCAAAAAAAGTAACCTTTCAAATACCTGACCAGGCAACGGGCTGCCGGGAATTTGTTTAAAAGGTAAACAGGCGAGAAACTCGTATATCCAGTTATGATGAGCCTTCGAAGCTTCGAAAAACGGGTGATTATGGCAAAAGGAAAACTATTACTGGCTCTGTCGCTTTCAGCGGCCTTCTCCATGCAGATGGCGTTGGCGCAACAGCCCAACCAGCAAGCAATCAGCATGTACAACCTTGGTTTGAACGCCTACAAACAGGGCTCAACCGAGGCGGCCATCATCTTCTTCCGTCGCGCCTGCGACATCGACCCCAATTTGCCTGACGCACAATATAACCTGGGCATGCTTTTCCAGTCGCAAAAGCGCTTTAAGGAAGCGGTTCCGCGCTTTCAGGAGGTTCTGAGAATCAAGCCCCAAGACCCTGACGCGCACTACCAGTTGGCGATTTGCCTTATCGATCTGGGACGTGGAGCGGAAGCGCGCCCGCATTTGGCTGCCATCCCGCCAAGCAATCCGCATTTTGCCGACGCTCAAAAACGTGCAGGTTCCATTGGAGACGCTGCGCCGATGGGCAATGAAGTACAGTTGGCCGGACTGAATTCGACAGAGCCGCCTGCTCAGCCGATCCAGCAAACTCAGCCGGTTCAGCAGCAAACACCGGTATACCGTCCTGCTCAGCAACAGCCTGCGTATCAGCCTCCCGCCTATACACCTCCGGCATACGCACAGCCGGCTCAGGCTCAAGAACCGCCGCAGCAGCGGTATGTTCCAGCCCAGCCAGCCTACCAGGCGCCGCAAGCAGTAGCCGCCGCGCCGCCCGTACAGCCGGTTCGCACGGCTTCCAACCCGTCGCCTATCCTGGCAAACTCGACCGTCCGCGTTATAGCTACTAACTTCAATGCGCCGTCGGGACTGGCTTTCGACCGCACCGGACATCTCTACATCGCCAATTTCGCGACCAATTCCATCGACCGCATCAGCCCGGACGGCAGCCGCAGCGTTTTCAGCTCCGGAGCTAACTTTAAAGGGCCGATCGGCGTCACGGTCGACGACGCGAACAATGTCTACGTGGCGAACTATTCGAGCGGGACCATCGCCCGAATTAATCCGGCCGGAATTTCCACAATCATCGGCACGGGGTTCAAGTCGCCGTATTACCTCACGCTTGATCGCGACGGCAACTTGTACGTCAGCCAACAGGACGACAATTCGGTCGTGAGGATGTCGCTGCCGAAAGCGACACAGGCAAGCGCCAGCAGGCAGTAGACTGACTGTCGCCAGCAGGCAGTAGACTGACTGTCGCCAGCAGGCAGCAGACTGACTTTCGCCAGCAGGCAATAGTGGTCTATAGAAAACACCCACCGCTCAGATTTAATTTGAGCGGCTAGATTAATCTTGCTCGCGCCGCCTAACCCAGCGCGAAATGTCACGACTTTGCCCGGATTCCAAGCCTAAACTGACGGCAGTCATTCCCTTGCCAAATCGGCGTTCCCGGACTAAAAGCCCGGCGGAATGGGTATGTTGAACACAGACTCGGGGCGTCTCGAGCTTTTGGTGCGTTTATATGGGATCCGAACAATTCTCACCAATTGTCACCCGCGATGTGATGGCGCACCACTACGCCTATCTTTCCGAGCTGCAACAGAAGCAGAAAGAGCAGCCGAAGCAACCCACCGAGCAGAAGAGCTGGTCCGAAGATTTTCTTCGCTCTGTCGGAAATTCCGCAATCCAGACACCGATCAACGCGATAGTTCAGGTCGCCGACAAAACAATGGGCACGGAGCTGCTGCCCAAAGTGCAGATCAATGCGCTCCAGGTCAACGAGCCCGCGTTATACGGCACCGGCAATTATTGGGCTCAGCAAACCGGACACGCAATCGGCATGCTCGTGCCATTCCTTGCTGTCGGAAAAGGCGTCAAGACTTTTACTAGAGCCGGCATGACCGAAGCCCAGCTCGCCACACATCTTTCCAGTCGCTCGGTCCTTGGGCTGACAATGAAAGAAGCGGTGCTTACCGGCGCAGTTCATGATTCGCTCTTGCGACCCGTCGACGAGCACAATCAGCAGCCGTTCGCGGTAGCCAAAGGGCTCAACGGCGTGAACGGCATGATCAACATGGCAATATTGCACGGTGTAGGAACAAAATTCGCGCCGACGCCCGGTGCCGAAATGTCGAAATTTACGACGTTCATCAAGAATCCCTACATGGGCGGACTTGTCTCTGGTGTCTTAGCTGGTGGCGCAAGCGCGCACTCGCATGCATATCTGGGCAATCTGAAATTTGACTCCGTGGATGCTTTCAAAAAATCCGCATGGGAAGATGCCAAATTGGCGACCTGGCGTGAAACACACGAATCGGCAGTAACCATGGGCGTTATTGGTCTTGGTTTCGGCACGTATCACGGTGTGAAAGGCCAGTTTAAAACAGGGCGGCAAAACTTCGAATGGCAAAAGAACACTGAAACTGCAGGCGGTGCATCGGAAAACGCGGGCGGTCGCGACTTCAAAGTTGTCGGCGGCACGAGAGCATTGACGCGCGCCATGACCGAGTTTGATGCGACCGGCGAAACCATGATGAAAGTCCGAGAGCATCTTGGTTCCGGCGAGGGCATCAAGAGATTCTTCCAAAAATACGGACCGGAACAATCTCTTCTCGTCAAGCACAACGCCTCCAAAGGTTTCGTTGTCCCGGACGCGGCTAAACTAGCTGACTTGATAGCGATTTGCAAACTGGATCCAACCATGGCAGGCAAAGGCGTTCTCGGCGCCACCGCTTTGAACGACGGCTCCATCTTCATGCGCGTTGGTGAAAATAGGATCAACTTCGCTCCCAAAGAACAAAAAATCAGAGAAGGCGAAAGAGCGCCGCGACGGCTCGGTACGCGCGAAGGATACAAAGTCGAAGACTTGGCTATCAAGCCAGGAGAGGAATGGACCAAGCAAGATCTCGCCAAACTCGCAGACGGGGAGTGGACACCGGATATGGTGGCAAAACTTCAAACGCTGAAAGAGTATTTGCCTGGCTCTGATGCGGCGAACTTTGGAGAAGCAGTTCAAGGCACAGAGCTGGCAAGAATGAAAGTCGTAAAACGGCTTGGTTTCGGCAACGACGCGGAAGTCATTGAATTGGCGCCGCAAAAGGGATTACCTGACGGCGGCGCGCTCAAACTGGTCAACAATTACGAAGGCGGATGGAATGCCGACTGGGGCAAGCGACCATACGACGCCAAGATTTTGATGAATGGAAAAGTCTGGGAGTTGGAGTCGAATGGGCGTGACATGACCGCCTACGTGCAGGAATTGGTCAACAAAGATTTCGACGACAGCCTCTGGCCGGCGTTTGCGCGCAAGCTCGCCAAAGACAACCTTCAAATCAGAGATCCCGGCGGCGACGGCGGTTTCCAATACGGAGTCAGCCGCAAGACCGGCAAGCTTGTATTGACGGACTACGAAGCAGTGGACAGAAACACCACGCTGGAAGAATTGATAGGACCCAGAGATCAAGAGTCTATTGAACTGAGAGAACGAGAGTTGGAAAAAGAAGAAGCTGCGGCAGAAACGCGCTTCGATCAGACCAACGACCTGGAAGCCCTTCGCAAAGATGCGGAAGCATTTCCCAGAGGGTCATGGCAAGAAGAGGTCTACAGAGAACTCAGGAACGGTTCTGATGTGGAGACAGCTTCGCTCTCGGTTATCGCCTGGCGCGCACAGCAAGGTGTCAATCCTGCCGAACTATGGACTACCGCTTCGCAAAAGGACGCGTTGGCAAAAGCGCGCCAGGTGTTCAAGGATGCGCGGGCGCGCGGCTTGCTGCATTAATTGGCATGGCAGTTCTGAAGCCGGCTAGAGCCTGCAATCGGCAATCATCTGCTAATCGCTGACTAAGTAGTTTGCGACGCCACTTCGTGACTGCCGGAAGGCGCGGTCTCCGACTTTACTCTGTTGCAGAAAAGCAGCCGGTCTTTTTGTGCGGCACTCAATTGCTCGGACAACCACTGGTGGCGCTGGCGGTGGCAGCTGAAAATGATGACTTGATGCTCTCTCGTCAAAACATCGACAACAAATTTCATAATGCGCAAGAAACGCTCATCATCCGATTCGCTGAACGGTTCGTCCAGCACAATGGGAAGAGGGTTATCTTTTGACAAATAGCGCGAAATTACGACCCG
>JADYYD010000163.1 GCA_020853845.1 Candidatus Melainabacteria bacterium | reverse complement strand
GTGTCGATAACCTTGTTGTAGCGTTCGACTTCTGTGATTTCGCCGCGCTCGTAGCGTCTTTGTGCCGCTTCGATTTCTTTTTCGGCGCTGGAGATCAATCCGCGTTTTGCTTCAGGAACATCGAGGTCGTCGATTGAGATCGTTACGCCGGCTTTAGTGGCGAACTGGAATCCCAAGTCTTTGAGAGCATTGGCGAGCTCAGCGGTACGCGCTGTGCCGTATTTTTCGTAGACAGTGGCGAGCAACTTACCGAGTTGCTTTTTATCAACTGTCTGGTTGATGAACTCCATTACTTCTTCTTTTTTAGGCGTCGTAACCATGGGTTCCTCTTTATTGCTTTGGTTTGGTTAGCTAAGAATTGAGGTTTTAAAACTTGCGTTTCAGGCAATCACGCTGCGCCTCGGCAGCGTGTCGCCCGAATACTTGTTAGTTGACCGAAGCGATCGCGCTGCGCACAACTTCGTTGAAGATGATGCGTCCGGGCGTCGTTTCAATTGTCACGCCGCCGCATTCGCGATCGCGCACTTTGATTTTTGCGTGCAAATCGACGACACCGGCTTCGTAGGCAGAACGCGCATCAGCCAGGCTGACAAAGCGCATGCCGGCGCCACGGCATTTCTTGGGATCGTCCGAACCCGGCTTTTCGATAGTCAGGTAGTAGATGCCCAACACCATGTCTTGCGTCGGTGTGATGGTCGGCTTGCCGGTTGCCGGCAGCATGACGTTGTTGGAAGCGAGCATGAGCATGTGTGCTTCAGCTTGCGCTTCAACGGAAAGCGGTACGTGAACAGCCATTTGGTCACCGTCGAAGTCGGCGTTGAATGCCGAGCAAACGAGCGGGTGCAATTGGATAGCGCGACCTTCAACAAGCACTGGCTCGAAGGCTTGGATACCCAATCTGTGCAGCGTAGGAGCGCGGTTGAGCAGTACCGGGTGTCCTTGAATTACTTCTTCAAGGATCTCCCAGACAATCGCCGAGCCCTTTTCAATCTGTTTCTTGGCAGATTTGATGTTTTGAACAATCTGGCGTTCGATCAATTTATTGATGACAAACGGCTTGAACAGCTCGAGCGCCATTTCACGCGGCAGACCGCATTGATGCAATTTCAAGGTCGGTCCGACGACGATAACGGAACGGCCGGAGTAGTCAACGCGCTTACCGAGCAGGTTCTGGCGGAAGCGTCCTTGCTTGCCTTCGATGATGTTCGAGAGCGATTTGAGCGGACGGTTGTTCGGTCCCACTACGACACGACCGCGGCGGCCGTTGTCGATGAGCGCATCGACCGCTTCTTGAAGCATGCGCTTCTCGTTGCGGACAATGATTTCCGGAGCGCCCATTTCCAGCAAGCGTGCCAAACGGTTGTTGCGGTTGATAACGCGGCGGTAGAGGTCGTTCAAGTCGGAAGTTGCAAAACGTCCCCCGTCCAACTGAACCATCGGGCGCAGGTCGGGCGGTGTCACCGGCAGAACATCGAGAATAACCCAGGTCGGGTCGGTATGCGAGTTGAGGAGAGCTTCCACCAAGCGCAGTCTCTTGATGATCTTGGCGCGTTTTTGCTGAGAGCCGGATGCTGATGCCAGCTCGTCTCTCAATTGCTTGGACAATTCGCGCAGTCCGGGCAGTTCGAGAAGTCTGCCTCTGTCGTCCTTGTTGTCCGGTCTTTCGTATACCGGACGGGCGATCTCGTGCAAAAGTTGTTTGATTGCTTCGGCACCGATGCCGACGTCGAACTGAATGTTCTGATCATCGATCAAGCGCTCGTACTCTTCTTCGGAAAGAAGCTGGTACTTGTGCAGGTCAGGGGAGTTGCCCTGGTTGGTGACGATGTAAGCGTTGAAATAAACGACTTGTTCCAGGTCGCGCAACGGTTGATCGAGCAAAAGACCGATGTAGCTCGGAATGCCTTTGAGGAACCAGATGTGCGTGACGGGCGATGCCAGCTTGATGTGGCCCATGCGGTGACGGCGGACTTTGGAGTCGGTGACTTCAACGCCGCAACGTTCGCAAGTGATACCACGGTGTCTGACGCGTTTGTACTTACCGCAATAGCATTCCCAGTCCTTTGATGGACCGAAAATACGCTCGCAGAAAAGACCGTCTTTTTCCGGTTTGAGCGTTCTGTAGTTAATAGTCTCAGGCTTGGTCACTTCGCCGTGAGACCAGCTCAGGATGCGCTCAGGAGAGGCAACCCCGATCTTAATGTAGTCAAACCGATCAATACTTGTAGGCATCTTACCCGAAAGACCTCCAGAACATTGGGCTTATGAGCCCTGTCTTGTGTGTGGCCAGTGTGTCGCTATTGCGAACAAATTGAAACGTTCCGAATGTTTCCAGTGCTTGAGAAGAACCGCCGCACCCGGAACGTTCCTGTAAGTCATTTAGAAGTCGTCATCAGCGCCTTCGTCATCCGAAGCTTCTTCATCGGCTCCGCCGCCGCCACCAAGGGAGGTGACTGCGCCGCCGATAAGTCCGCTGTCGGTTTCAGAGCTGTCCGAATCCGAATCGCTGTCGTCTGAGCCGCCGCCGCCGCCGCCGAGCAACTCTTCGTCGCCTTCTGAGACTGCCACCATTCCTGACGGAACAGCTTGCTGTCTCAATTCAGCCAGCTCGGACTCGATGCCGATCTCGCCGAATGGGCTCATGCGACGCATGCCGCGCGGGCGAACTTCTTCAACTTCAGTCATCAAGTCGACTTCGATTTCGCCGCCTTCGCGCGTGCGCTTGGCGACGGAAACGTCGAGACCGATGGATTGAAGTTCGCGCACCAGAACCTTGAATGATTCAGGAATGCCGGGACGCTTGAGGTTTTCACCTTTGACGATCGATTCGTACGCTTTGGAGCGACCATTTACGTCATCCGACTTGATGGTCAACATCTCTTGCAGAGAGTAGGAAGCGCCGAAGGCCTCGAGTGCCCAGCATTCCATTTCTCCAAGTCTCTGTCCGCCGAATTGCGCTTTGCCGCCCAGAGGCTGTTGCGTAACCAGCGAGTAGGGACCGGTTGAACGTGCGTGAATCTTGTCGTCTACAAGGTGAACCAGTTTCATCATGTAGATTTTGCCGACCGTGACCGGGTTGTCGAAGGGCTCGCCGGTGCGTCCGTCGGAGAGGATGACTTTGCCGTCATCACCGACCCACGGTGCTTCAGCTTGCTTCTTGCCTTTCTTGATCTCATCATGAACGAGAGCCGAAGATGCTTCTTTGGCGTGCATTTCGTCGAAGGGCGGCACTTCGTAGTGCAGTCCTGTGAGCATGGCAGCCAGACCGAGCAATGTTTCGAATGTCTGTCCGACATTCATACGGCTCGGCACACCGAGCGGGTTCAAGACGATGTCGACAGGCGTGCCATCAGGAAGGAATGGCATGTCTTCAGTAGGCAGAATCTTGGCGACAATACCCTTGTTGCCGTGACGTCCTGCCACTTTGTCGCCCACCGAGATCTTGCGTTTTTGAGCGATGTAGACCCGTACAACTTTATTGGCGACGGGCGGAAGCTCATCACCTTTTTCGCGGTCGAACACTTTGACGCCTACAACGCGACCGCCTTCACCGTGCGGAACGCGCAGTGAGTTGTCGCGAACGTCTCTTGCTTTTTCACCGAAGATGGCGCGCAAGAGTTTTTCTTCCGGCGGGTGCTCTGATTCGCCCTTCGGTGTGATCTTGCCGACCAGGATGTCGTCAGGATAAACACGCGAGCCGATTCTGACGATGCCGTTTTCATCTAAATGACGGAGCGACTCTTCAGATACATTGGGCACTTCGCGAGTGATTTCTTCCGGACCGAGCTTCGTAGAACGAGCGTCGATTTCCAGTTTTTCGATGTGGATGGAAGTCATCACATCGTCGAATACCAGGCGCTGACTTATAAGGATCGCGTCCTCAAAGTTGTAGCCTTCCCAGGGCATGAATGCCACGAGAAGATTTCGTCCTACCGCCAGTTCACCACGCTTGGTGGCGGCACCATCGGCGATGACCATGCCCGGCTTGATGTTTTCACCGACTTCAACAATCGGCTTTTGATTCAAGCAGGTGTCCTGGTTGGAACGCTGGAATTTAGCCAGTCTGTACTTGACCAGTCTCTTATCTTTTGTACGCACGTGCACTGCAGTTGCAGAAACGTATTCGCACTTGCCTTCTACATCAGCTACGACCACCATGCCGGAGTCTTTTGCGGACTGCTTTTCGATACCGGTGGTGACGAAGGCGCGCTCGGTTTGAATGAGCGGCACGGACTGACGTTGCATGTTCGAGCCCATAAGAGCGCGGTTAGCGTCGTCGTGCTCGAGGAAGGGAATGAGCGCCGTTCCGACCGAAACAATCTGAATCGGCGACACGCCGACATAGTCGACTTGCTCCGGCGGTGTTTCTTCGAACTCGGCTTTATAGCGAACAGGAACCAGGGGATGAACGAAGTCGCCGTTATCTTTGACCGGCACATCGCCCGGCGCGACACGGTATTTGTCTTCTTCATCCGCGGTCAAGTAATGAATCTCATCACTGACTCTGCCGCCGATAACCTTTCTATATGGAGTTTCGATGAAACCATATTCGTTGACGCGAGCATGTGTCGCCAGCGATCCGATCAAACCTGCGTTCGGACCTTCCGGTGTTTCTACCGGGCAGATGCGTCCGTAGTGGCTCGGGTGAATGTCGCGTACCGCGAATCCGGCCCGTTCTCTCGACAAACCGCCTGGTCCAAGTGCAGACAGTCTGCGCTTGTGGGTCAATTCAGCCAGAGGGTTGGTCTGGTCCATAAATTGCGACAACTGCGATGAGCCGAAGAATTCACGGATGGCGGCAACCAGAGGCTTGGTGTTGAGCAGGTTGGCCGGGGTCAATGTGTCTACATCTTGCAATGTCATGCGCTCGCGCACGATTCTTTCAAGACGAGTAAGACCGATACGGAATTGGTTTTGCAAAAGCTCGCCGACCGATCTGATGCGGCGGTTGCCGAGGTGGTCGATGTCATCAACTTGACCGTCGTCGTAGTGAAGACCGATCAAATAGTCGACTGCAGCCACGATATCTTCGCGGGTGAGTGTGCGCTGTTGCTCGGGAACCGAGAGAGTCAGCTTCTTATTCAACTTATAGCGTCCGACTTTACCCAGGTCGTAGCGCTTGTCGTCGAAGAAGCGGCTGTCGATGATCGACTGTCCACCGGCTACGGACGGCGGATCGCCGGGACGCAGCTTTCTGTACACTTCGATCAATGAGTCTTCTCTGGACTTGGTATTGTCCTTTTCAAGCGTCTTCTTGAGGAAGTCGCGATGACGGAAAAGCGATTCCATTTCGGAATCGGAATAGCCAAGCGCCCTCAAAAGCGTGGTTGCCGGGAGCTTTCTGTTCTTGTCGATTTTGACGTAGATGACATCGTTGACGTCTGTTTCGAACTTCAGCCAGGCGCCGCGGTTCGGAATGAGAGTCGCGGAGAAAGTACGTTTACCGTTGGTGTCGATTTCGCGCTTGTAATAGATGCCGGGGCTTCTGACAATCTGCGAAACAATGACGCGTTCGGCGCCATTAATAATGAACGTACCGCGGTCGGTCATCATCGGGATGTCACCGACGTAAATTTCTTGCTCCTTGATTTCACCGATTTCGCGGTTCACCAGGCGCATTTGAATACGCAGTTTCTTTGTGAAACTGGCGTCGAGTTCTCTTGCTTCCTCAGGAGTCTTTGGCTTATTGGGTTCTGTGTGATCTTCGAATGTGTAGTTGGTCAGGAAGTGGAGCTCGAGTTTGCCCGTGTAGTCTTTGATAGGGCTGAATGCTCTGAGTTCTTCTCCGAGACCCTCATCGATAAACCACTTGAACGAACTTTTCTGAATTTCTGCCAAATCGGGCAAGTCGGCGATGCGTGAGCTGCCGACCCCGAAGGTCTTGACGCGCTCCGTTAACTCTAAAGCCATCGATTACCTCTGGGTTCTTGGTCGGGGACCATTGACAATATGCAAGCACGGCG
>JADYYD010000162.1 GCA_020853845.1 Candidatus Melainabacteria bacterium | reverse complement strand
CTGCCGATGGTTATCTACACCGGTCAAGATCTCACGCAAAAACAAGAGATGGAAATAAGGAAGATAAGCAATACCGTGGTCGTCAAGGAAGTTCAATCTCCGGAAAGACTGCTGGATGAAACTTCACTCTTCCTCCACCGCGTAGAGGCCAATCTGCCTGAATACAAACGCAAGATGCTCGAGGAGGTGCATCAAACCGATCCGGTTTTACGCGGACGAAAAGTGCTGATCGTAGACGATGATGTGCGCAACATCTTCGCTCTGACCAGCATTCTTGAAAGACAGGAAATGAACGTGCTCTATGCCGAAAGCGGCAAAGAAGCATTGGACATTTTAGAAACGACTGCCGATGTGTCGGTTGTTCTGATGGACATCATGCTTCCCGGCATGGATGGCTACGAGACAACCATGGCTATTCGCGAGATGCCTAAATTCAAGACCCTGCCGATCATCGCTTTGACCGCCAAAGCAATGAAAGGCGACCGTGAAAAATGTCTGGACGCGGGAGCGTCCGACTACATCGCGAAACCGGTCGACACGGACAGACTTCTGTCATTGCTCAGAGTCTGGCTGTATCGCTAAGGAAATTCATTTGCAGGGGTGTTTAACCGCACCCCTGCAAGTGCAATGAAGACGGGTACACAAAATGGATTCCTATTCTTCAACTCACATTCTCCTGGTAGACGACAAGGAAGAAAACTTGCTCGCTCTCGAGGGCATGCTGCAAGGTCCGGGCATTCGCTTTACCAAAGCGCACTCGGGCCGTGAAGCTTTAAGGTGCATGTTGAGGCAAGAATTTTCTTTGATCCTGCTTGATGTGCAGATGCCTGATGTAGATGGCTTTGAAACTGCAAGATTGATCCAGCAGCGCGATCGCTCGCGCAACACACCGATTATTTTCTTGACCGGAACGGAATCGGCGCCGACTCAAGCACAGATCGGCTATTCATACGGCGCTGTCGACTACATGCTCAAGCCGATTTCTCCAGAGATACTGCGCTCTAAAGTTGCCGTATTCGTGGAGCTTTATCGCAAATCGAGAATTTTGGAACGGCAGAGTCAAGAACTCATGCAAGCCAATCGGCTTAAAGGTGAGTTCTTAGCCAATATGAGTCACGAGATTCGCACACCGATGAGCGGCGTGATCGGTCTTGCGGAACTGCTGCTCAAAACAAAGCTCGATTCAGAGCAGCACGATCTTGCAACTCTGATCAGAGATTCAGGACTCGCTCTTCTCACTATCATCAACGATATTCTGGACTTCTCGAAAATCGAAGCCGGCAAACTCAATCTCGATGTTCACGATTTCGAACTTAGCACCATCATCGAAGGCACGATAGAACTTCTGCACACTGCCGCGTCGGAGAAAGGCATTTATTTGAGAACAGAAATCGACCGCGACGTACCTAATGTGCTGCGCGGCGACTCGATAAGAATTCGTCAAGTTCTTATCAATTTATTGTCCAACGCCATCAAATTCACGGCGAAGGGCGGAATTTCGCTCAAAGTTTCCCAGGTAAAACAGGACCCGGAAACGGTTACCGTGGGTATTTCCGTAACCGATACCGGGATCGGTCTTTCCGACCGCGACAAGCGTTTGCTCTTCCGTCCGTTTACTCAAGTCGACGGTGCAACCACTCGCCGCTACGGCGGAACCGGGCTAGGCCTGTCAATTTCTAAACGACTTGTCGATATGATGCAGGGTTATATCGAAGTTGACAGCACCATGGGTAAAGGCTCGACCTTCACTTTCTTCGTTCCTCTCGAGCGCTCCCCTCTTGCTACAGGAGATCAGTCTGAAGTCGTTTCTCGCGGCAGCGACGAAAAAATATCAGCTTCGAAAAGCTATCAAAATCTCAAGCCGGCCTCTCCTCTCACCACCGCCGATGATGCTAAAGTTCCTGACACCGTCAAGTTGATTCTGGTGGCCGACGACAATAAGACCAGCCAGCTCGTTACGGTCCTGCAGCTCAAACAGCTCGGATATGTCGGGCACGTCGTCAACAACGGCAAGGAAGCTGTTGATGCTGCGTCCAGAACGCCCTACTCTCTCATCCTTATGGATTGCCAGATGCCTGAAATGGATGGCTTCGAGGCGACAAACCATATTCGGCGCGCCGAAGTGGAAATCGGACGGCATACTCCGATAATCGGCTTGACCGCACAAGCGATGGAAGGCGACAGAGAGCGCTGCTTGCAGGCGGGCATGGACGACTATCTAAGCAAGCCGGCTACACTCGAGAGACTGAAAAACCTTATGGATAGCTGGGTGATAAAAACCAGAATGCGTTCGAACGAAAGGGATTTTCGACGCAGAAGGAGCGAAGAAGGTGAAAACGGACAAAGTTAAAATCCTGCTTGTTGACGACAATCAACTAAACTTGTCCGCACTGTCGGCGGCGCTCGGCGATTCGCGCCTGGAATTGGTGCCGGCCAAGTCCGGCGCCGAAGCTCTTAAATGTTTGCTGAGTGACGACTATGCCCTGGTCCTCCTCGATGTACAGATGCCGGACATCGATGGATTCGAAACCGCTCGACTGATTCGATTGAGAGAAAAGACAAAACACATACCGATAATTTTTATCACAGCGATGTACCGCGAAGAAGCTGAGGCATTCAAGGGCTATTCACTGGGCGCCGTAGACTACATCATCAAGCCGTACTCCAAAGATGTGCTCAAGTCTAAGGTTTCTGTTTTCGTCAATTTGTATTTGATGCGTGAGGAAGTAAAACGCCAGGCGGAAGTAATTCTTGCTCACGAAAAACGCGAACACGAAATGAAGCTTATTGAAACTAAGCGTGAGCTGGAAGCAGAAGCTATCAAAGCGAAAGAAGAGCATCGAATTGCTAAAAAGATTATTGAACATGCCCCCGTAGGAATCGTTCATATCGGCAATGATTATCTAATCAAGGAAGTCAATACCACCATCGCCGCTCTGGCCGGCTCCGACTCCAACAAACTGCTCGATACGCATATCTTTAGCGCATTTCCCTGGCTGCCGAATCAGCCTTTTAAAGACGCCCTGGAAAGTGGCAAGCAGTTTTTTGCCAGAGAATTCGCCGTCTACACTGCCAGACAAAACCATGACTCAGCAACTGAAGAAAAAGCTAATGGAAATTCCAGCGTTCACAATGGAACTTCCGAGGAACTCGAGAGTCAAGATTACTTTGACCTGGCCATATGGCCTGTCGAAAGCGATGATCAGCGCATCATTGGCGCTGTTCTTATTGCAGTGGATGTATCTGAGCGCGTCGAACATGCCCGCTATCGAGAAGACTTCGTTGCCACTCTCACGCACGATTTGCAAACACCAGTGATAGCTACAGACCGAGCAATCGAATTACTGCTTAATTCAGCTTCTCACAAGCTGGATGACTCGCTGATCATGCTGGTGACCAAACTTCGTCAAAATAACGGCAATTTGCTGAAGATGATCCAGCAGCTTCTCGATGTTTATCGCTACGAGGCCAATGCTCAGCAGCACTTTTTCGACACCATCAATCTTGGCATAACCGTCGAGTCGTGCCTCGATCATATGTCGGCTATCATTAAAGACCACGATCTGTCCGTTCAGTTGGAGATACCCTCCAATTTGAAAAAAGTCTGGGCGGACCATACGGCAATCAGGCGTGTTTTCACAAACCTGCTCGAAAACGCCATCAAATACTCACCGAAAGGCTGCACAATCAAAGTCGGTGCGCGCAATCTTCCGGGTAATGTTTTATTCAACATCACCAATCCTGGTGCCGGAATCCAACCGGAAGATCTGCCAAAACTCTTCAAACGCTACTGGCATAAATCGCCGGAAAAAACATACAAGCACAGTTGGGGTCTTGGACTTTATTTGTGCAAGAAAATCGTGGAAGCCCATAACGGAGAAATTTGGTGCGAAAGCGACCCTGGACAATTGACCACCTTTTACGTCAAGCTGCCGGTGCAAAAGCCGGAAGCGAAATCAGATAGGCAACACAAGAACGACTTGCAAACAACTACACATTGAACGACACATTGATAGGGTAAGGAAAATGCAAAATATATCTGAGTCCACCATTCGCATAGTCATCGTCGAAGACCACGAGTTTACTCGTATCGGTCTTAAGATGGGGCTCGAGCAGGTGCAGGGGTTGAGTGTTATAGCCGAATCTGAAGATGGTAGAGACGGTCTGAAGACGGTTATGGAACTCAAACCTGATGTAGTGCTCATGGACATCGAGTTGCCGCACATGGACGGCATTGAAGCAACTCGACGTATTCGCAAAGAGTTGCCTGATACAAGAGTGATCATGTTGACGTCTCATTCGAGCGATCAAGAGATTTTTGCCGCACTCAGTGCAGGCGCCAACGGATACTGTTTGAAAAACATCTCCAGCGCTCAATTGGGCACAGTCGTTAGAAGCGTAGCGGAAGGAGCGGTCTGGCTCGATCCTGGCATCGCTAATCGCGTCTTGTGCGCATATGCTTCGGACAAACCGAATGGTGCCGCTCCTGCAAATGGCGGTTCAAACACGAGCACGCGAACCAGAACCAGAGAGCGCAGCAATACTCGCCTGTCGCCTCGCGAGATTGAAGTCCTCAGGCTCGTCGCTCAAGGTCTGAGCAATCAAAAGATTGCAGATCAGCTTGAGCTCGGTTTGGAAACAGTTAAAACTCACATGCGACATATCATGGAAAAACTGACCGTGTCCGACAGAACGGAAGCCGCAGTCAAAGCGATGCGCGAAGGTCTTTTCTAAAAACAGGAAAGGCAGAAATACTGCTTAGCTAGACAACTCAAAAATCAATACGGGAGCCGCAAGCGGCTCCTTATTTTTTGACCGACATCAAGCAAAAGATCTCTTTGCCCTTTCTTGATTCGACCGAATCAGGCGGCTCGAATACTATATCGAAAGAGAAGATATCCTTGAACACGGCAAAGATGTCGTCGTTGGTCGTAGAAAATGGTGCGCCACCACCACGACGTTCCACCAGCCAGAAAAGGGAAATCAGCTTTCCTGTCGGCTTCAAAAGATCGCGCACCACATACGCATATTGCCTGCGTCTTGACGGGTGAATCGAGCAGAAGAAAGTGTGGTCCAGAACATAATCGAAGTGATTGTCGTAATCGTGCATGTCGAATACATCTTTATCGAGCACGAAACCCTTCGAATTGAGAATGCCCGCTTGGATAAATTTCTCCGTCGTCGCCTGGAGGGCGGATGGGGCGAAGTCGATAGCCGTAACCTCGAAGCCACGACTGGCGAAAAGCATGCAATCGTGACCTGTTCCACAGCCAGGCACGGCAATCCGGCCCGGAGGGACTTTATATGGTGAGTCCAGGAAGGTCTTGAGGGGCGGGGAAATTTGGCCAAGCTCCCAAGGCGTGCGCTTGACCCTGTATAGGGTTTCCCAGTAATCGCTTTCGTCTACAGTAGGTCGCTTATTTAGATCTGCCGACATTGGTCGCCAACGCTCTTTCCAGCCAAATTACACAGGTCAAATTTCTAGAATAAACTCTGTTGACCCTTGCGGCTAGCCACTTTCTTTTAAGTAATACCACAATCCGGCGCACATTTACGTTCGCCGGTGCAAACTGGCGCCTGCTGAAGCTTACAAGGTTACGGCAACTTAATGTTTATGTCCGAAAGGCGAGTTTGCTATCGAACATTTATATACACATCGAATATCGACGAGTATCTATCGCGCTAGTGGAAATCTCGTGCCGGCAAGATTGGATTTCCAGGCAAAACCGGCAAGCGCTCGAATTTCTCAGCAAGAATGTTGGCAACACCATCCTCCAACTGCAATTTCCCACTTACCGACATAAAAGAAGTCCGCAAAATGAGGTGCCTGAACTCTGAGAATACTTTGGGATTGACGATGATGTTTGCAACTCCGGTTTCATCTTCGAGCGTAATAAATACAAATCCTTTGGCAGTTTCCGGTTTTTGTCGGCAAATTACGCCACCAGCTACAGACATAATTTTGCCGTGTTCAGATTCGGTCAGTGCATGACAAGATTTGATGCCGGTATTCGTAGCCCAATCACGATAGAAGAGCATGGGGTGAGGACCGGTAGACAAACCTAATGTTCTGAAATCGGCAACTATTTCCTCGAGGTCGGTCATGGGCGGAACATTTTCCTCAGGCTGTTTTGACAAAAGATCGAGCAGTGGCGTTTCAGGCGGATTGCTCAGTTTGGAAAGCACTTCCCACAAAGCATTCCTGCGCCCGGGGAAAAGACTTTCAAAAGCACCGGCGCGAGCCAGCATCTTCAATTCGCTTGGTGCCAGGCCGCTTCTCTGAATCACATCATCTACCGACGTAAACTTGCCGCCTGCTGCAAAAACCGCTTTCAGTTTGTTCATGGCTTTATTTCCTAAACCATGCACGAACCTAAGACCTACTCTCAATGCCAGTTTCTGTTGTACTTTCTCTGTATTTGCCTTAGCAGAATTGGATTTATTGGCATTGGCAAAACCAAAAGCACCAAAACCTTCTTTCTGCTCAATTACTTCTATCGTGCAATCCCAATCACTTTTTGCAAGATCGACACTGAGCACTTCCACACCATGATTGATAGCATCACGAATGAGAGTAGCCGGGCTGTAAAAACCCATCGGCTGAGCATTTAAAATAGCGCAGAAAAATTCGGTTGGGAAATAACGTTTTAAATATGCTGAGGCGTAGACCAGAAGAGAAAAAGATGCAGCGTGACTTTCAGGAAAACCATAATTTGCAAAAGCTCTCAATTGATGAGTAATGGTCTCGATTGCTTCTTGTGAAAAATTATTCTTTTTCATGCCGGCGGCAAGATCATCACAAAGAGCAGCCATTCTCTCCAAAGATCTTTTGTGGCTCATTACACGCCTTAAGTGATCGGCCTGCGCAGGAGTAAATCCTGCTGCCACTACTGCCAGCTTCATGCCTTGTTCTTGAAACAAGGGCACTCCCAGAGTTCGTTTTAAAATCGGCTCCAGAGTCGGATGGAGATAAGTAACTTGCTCGTCACCTCGCCGCCTGCGCAAATATGGGTGGACGATATTTCCCTGAATCGGTCCAGGTCTTACGATTGCAATGGAAACAATAATGTCGTAAAAACAATTTGGTTTGATGCGCGGCAAAATATTCATTTGCGCGCGCGATTCTACTTGAAAAACACCGACAGTGTCAGCTTTGGTGAGCATCTCGTAAATGGCCGGATCTGACATATCCAGCCTGCCGATATCAATATCCAGACCACGATGCTTATGGACGTGTTTCAATCCCTCCTGAATCAAAGTGAGCATGCCCAGACCAAGCAAATCGATTTTAATCAAGCCCATCAAATCGATGTCGTCCTTGTCCCATTGAATAACGGTGCGAGCATCCATCGCAGCAGGCTCGATGGGCACCACTTCACCCAGAGCAGTTCCGCATAATACAAACCCTCCCACATGTATAGAGCGATGCCTGGGCAATTGATGCAAACCGGCAACTACTCTTATCAGTTGCTGTACACGTTTGTCTTTTGGATCTAATCCTGCTTTTTCTGCACCACCTCCCCTTAAATTTATCGCAGCTTGATGGGCTTCCATATGCCTGGATTCACTGGATAGAGCATCTGCTTGCTCTTGTGAAAATCCCAGGACGCGAGCAGCGTCTCTTACTGCCGAGCGACCGCGATAAGTAATAACTTCACACACCATTGCGGCATGTTCTCGACCATATTTTTCGTAAACATACTGCAAGACCTTTTCTCTTTCCTGATGAGCTATATCAAGATCTATGTCGGGCGGTTCGTTGCGTCCTGAAGACAAAAAACGTTCAAAAAGCAAATCCATACCAATAGGGTCGACTGCAGTAATCATCAAGCAATAGCAAACGGCGGAATTTGCAGCAGAACCTCTTCCTTGAACGGCAATGCCACTGCGCCTTGCAAAATCGACAATGTCCCACATAATCAAAAAATAGGGTGCCAAGCCCAAATTGGTGATCATGCTCAATTCGTAATTGATCTGCTTGAGGTGCTTTTCGGTCAGATCCGGATAACGAATCTTCGCGCCCTGCCAAACAAGTTTTTCTAAAATGCCATTATGAGTGGTGCCGGGCTCTAAATTATAATTAGGCAGTGGCGGTTTAAATGCTCCCAGACGAAACTTGCATCTGTCAGCAATCTCGACAGTATTTTTTATTCCTGTCAAATCATGCCTCCAGAGTTGAACCATCTCCTCCGGTGACTTCATGTAGAAACTGCCGTTCGCCCTTAGCCGACGTCCAGCATTTGCCAGAGTAACATCGTGCTTCAAACAAGTGAGAACATCATGCACCATCCTTCCATCAGGGATTGCGTAATGAACATTGTTTGTCACTACCCACGGTATTGCCATTGAATTTGATAATTCAAGTAATCTGCGAGAAATGACAGATTCCTGATTCAAAAAATGATTCCATACCTCAATGTAAAAACGCTCTGGAAATATCTCCTTGAGCCGCCCTGCAATTTCTTTTGCTTCGTATTCATGCTCGAGATAAAGCGCAGAAGGAATTCGCCCATTAGGACAGCCGGAAAGAGCAAATAGCCCTTTGGAGCGCTCTTCAAGTTGTTGATATGAAACACGCGGATTGCCGCGCATTTGTTGCATGCGGGCCTGCGTGAGCATGTAACTGAGATTCCTGTATCCTTGTTCGTTTTCAACCAAAAGAATAAGATGGGAATCGTCTTCGAGCGTCAGTTCGCAGCCGATGATAGCCGGGAATTCCAGTTCTCTTGCAGAATAAGCGAATCTGACGATGCCTCCAAAATCATCGTGATCGGTTATTGCAAGTGCAGACAAACCAAGTTCATTCGCCCTGATTACTAACTCTTCCGGATTGGACGCTCCATCCAGAAAAGAAAAAGACGAATGACAATGCAGCTCGGCATATCTCTGATATCCAGCACTCACGGCAAATATAAATGAATTTTCTAGGGACTTCCAATTTCAAGACAGCTTAAAGACCCGCAGGCAGCGGCTATTTACCCAGATCTCTAAACATCCAGATCTTCAAGATACCATACTTCCGTATGGCTTGCAATAGCATATACATTCCATGCAAAAGCCTATTTGCTTGCAGGCTCATCCGTGGTGGTCGTAGTTGTAGTCTGCTCTGCCGTCGTAGTCGAAGTTGTAGTCGTAGAGTTCGCATCTGCGTCCTTCGACTTCTTCATTTGCTTCGCCTGCACACTCAATTTTCCTGGTCGTCCGAAGAGCATGTGCAGCAGTGGACTTCTCTTGTTGAGTATTTGATTTACTTGCTTTGTAACCGTATTGACGTTATCGATCGCCTCATGCGTTTTTGCCAAAGTATCTTTGAGATTGCCGCCAAACTCGGGGCTGTTGACGATGTTATCCACCTTGTCCAGCGTGTGCCTTGCCTCCACCACAATCGCTTTCAAATCAGTGCGAACTTCCTTGTCCTGAGCCAGTTTCTCAAATGTCTCGATGCCGTGTTGCACATGCAGCGTCGCATCACTCAATCGGGACAGTGCTTCTTTCACATCTGTCCGCAATTCGCGGTCGGCAAGAACACCGTCTATCTGTTTCATTGTTTTCTGAATCGAGATAGCCACATCACGAGCACGTGACGCAGTTTCTTTCAGATCGGCACTGAATTTGGGATTGTCGATAATCTTATTGATTCTTCTGGACGTGACCTTCACTTCATCGGCAAGACCACTAACTTTGTCTTCCATTGAGATTGTTTTGTCGGCAACCGGTCCTAACTTAGCCGAAGCTTTCGAAATATTCGACGTGGCGATTGAGATATCATCCAGATTTTGCGCAATCTTCTTCTCAAGTTCGTCAAAACTGACTTTGTTTAGACTGGAAGTAAGACTGTCGATTACGAGCTCGGGACGACCTGGATCAATTCCCACCACCAACATATCTTCAGTGAGTGGTTCTGGTGCCGGCTTCCCTTTTTCGAGTATAGGCAAAGTAATATCGACATATTTCACACCGACGACATTGTTGCTCAAAATTCTGAAAGATGCCCCTTGCGGGATCACGATCTTCGACATATTGATCTGCAACTTGACGTGGACTGCTTCTTTTCCTTTCAGATGAATGCTCTCTACCGAGCCTACGCGCACGCCGTTCACCAGCACAGGCGCATTGTCATTTAGCGCCGCTACTTCATGCCATTGAACTTCGAACCTTTGTTGAGGATTCCAGGGATTAATGGCTTTGAACCACAAATACGAACCCATCAAGAAAACGATGGCGATCAGAACGAAAACGCCTATACGCCCATCGCGCGCGGCAGAATCGGAGTCTGTGGTAATTGACATGGAGAGACCGGATTTCCTTTCTGCTAAATGGGATACATAAAGTAAGTGAATACAAAATTGGCGATTACGGCATATATCAACATTTTGGACACTGCATGGGATGCTGTAGTTCCTGCATCATCGTTGGAATAAAGCCCGCAAGCACTTCCTACAATCACGGCAATAATCGGATTGAGAAGAATCAGTTTCACAAAATACACGATGATGTCTTTCTCGTGTATCGAAACGCGCGCGATCTCGAGAAACTCTTGCCAGGAACTAACCCCGATTGTCGGCGCATAGAATGCCGCGGTAGCAAAACCAAAAACCAGTCCGTAGGCAGCAAGGGGAATCGACATCAGCAAACCGGCGAGAAACCGAGGAAAAACAAATATTTCAATGAAGTCGTGTGGTCCGTTATTATCAACATACAATTTTGCATTGTACGCAAGCAGCACCGTCACGCGAGCAGCCCAAAACAGACTTACAGTCAAAGGTCCGAGCTCACGCAAAAGACCGATTGAAATAGCGGCGCCGGATACATCCTGGGCTCCGTATCTTGTGGTTTCCAAAATTGTTTCAACGGTCAGGGCAAGCGATATGAAGATTGCAGTAGTCAGAATTAGCGGCAGAGACTTAGGCCCAAGATAATGGCAAATCCGCTTGAACTCCTCAATATCAATCGAGGAGTAACAGGTCGGCTTTATCAGGCAAGCAAGAATGCGAGCCAGAATTCCCAGCGGCGCAAAGAGGCTGAGAATTTGGCGATCAGTTGGCAGTGCATCCACTAGCCTGGACATTTTTAGCTCTGCAATCGGTTAGAGTCTAAACGTACCAGACTTGGCAACCGCAAAGCAAGCAATAGACAGACAGAAGCCCCCTAAGAGGTGAAAACTTTAAACTTTTCAGTCATACACCCCCTCAATCTGCCAGATATCGTGAAGGTGCTCCTTAGCCAGAAGCACGACCAAACTTTCACTAATTTCCGATTTCATTGATGGTTCAATCATTGCTACATAGTAGGAATTTCTTATCACCTTGTCCCACCAAAAGCCTGACAAACATTCAGGAGTTGTTATCAACGAGATGCGATACCAGTTGCCACCATATGCAAGTGAAACAGGCTGATTATCCTTAAGCTCAACCATCACTTTGACCGGTGCTTGTGGTTTTTTGAGAACCAAATTCGAAACCAGTCCGCTCGCACCAGCTCGCTTCAGAATATAGTCCACATCAACAGGTGTGACAGTCTGCTTATAAGTTTGAGAAACAGTGCGTTTCACGGTCCTTGCACGGGCATCGATAATCGGCGCCCAACAACCATTCCCGCTTAGTCCGTAACCGTCGCTTGCTTGTGGTTGAACGACTTTGCCTTCACCTAATTTCGTCGATAGCCGCTGCAAAAGCAGTATGGAAGGCTCGTTGAGAAGAAGCTGCTCTTCTTCGCAATGTTCGGAAATGGAAAGATGAGATTGATGCCAGGATTCATCGCAGAAACGCTGGACGGATATTCGTATGCCTGTAAATTCTCTTTGCAGTTTGGTGGTTTCAAGCGAAAGCTTAATCACTTCAATCAGAAATTTTGCGCTGTTGGTGGGAGCAATTAGTTTGATCGGACGCTCATCAAACAAATCATCTTCATTGAAGAAGGCGACTAAAAGTTCTTCTGCACATAATCCATCTCTTTTCAGATCAGAAGCCAATCTGTCAATTAAAGACTTGAGAATAAACAGTGTTTGATTCAAAGATTCTATCGGCGCTCCAATTTCCATGGAGCATTGCCGTTCTTTAAAAACCTGCGGCAGAGTCGGACGCCTGTGATCGAGACCTAGCGCAAGCTCATGCGCTTTTCGGCCTTCATCACCAAAACGTTCAAATACAGAAGAAATTGATAAACAGGCAAAATCTCCAATTGTTTTGATGCCCAGATCTCGCAAAATTTCAATTGACTCAATGCTGAGAGGCAAATAGTCAATTGGCATCGTCGAAATAAACTTCTTGTCTTTGCCTGAAGGCACCATATGCCAGCGCCTACCTTTAAGGCGTGTTGCCACCGAAGCGGCAAAAGCACTATCGGCAATACCAACTTTGGCATCCACGTATTTGAGCTTGCTCAAGATTTTAAGAGCATTTGCGGCAAATCGACTTTCCCCTCCCAAATGCAAAAGCCCTGACGCATCTAGCAAAAAAATTCCCGGTTCGAATCCTGAAACACGAGGTGACAAATTGATTAGTTCTCTGGCAATCTCAGTTTGAGCTTCCTCATATAATTTCGTGTCATAAGGCAAAGAATGAAGATCGCTGCAAATTGCACGGGCTTCCGAAAGCCGCATGCCAGGCTGTACATATTCTTTACTTGCTTGAACCGAACAAACAACAACTTTTTGATTAAGTGCTTTTTTGCCTTCCCCACCAATAACCAACACCAGCGGTTTATTCTTCAATGAAGGATCATACTTTAGCTGTGCGGCGATCGGGAATCGGGGAATGCGTAAACAAGCTATTCGTGACATATGATTTTCCCCGCACCTCTACAGCTTGAGAGAGTCCATCTCTCAAAATATTTCCTGTGATTGCCGGCATGAATGCAGCACATCCGACTAACCCTTGTTGAGAATCGATAGGAAGATTCCAGGAAAAATTCAGTTGCGTGTGAAACCCCCAACCAAAAGAAGCATTATTGCCGCGTTTTTCATCGCGAAGAACTATCAACGCTGATTTAGATCGATCGAGTGCTCGCTTTAATCTGGCATGCATACGACTGGTTATGCGCAGATTTTCGCTGTCAAAAATAACCACATCAAAAACTTGCGAGAGAAGCAATTGCTCAGCCGCCCACATAGAATTCAATTCGGCACTTCCGTTTTCATTCAAATTTCGCACCACCCAAAACTTTCCCTTGGCTGTAACAAGGCTGGGAGCAGATGCAGCGGCAAAGTTGCCATCGGCAACAAAAGCCCAATCATCAGCTATAAGGCGGCCCGATGGATCTACATATGCAACATGCAAACCAGAAGAACACCAGTTTGCCACTGCCTTTCTAAGCAGTGTGGTTTTGCCGGAAGAAATACTTCCAGCCCATTCAGTAATGCGCCTGCGCAATAATCCATTGACCAGACGAGCATCGACCTCAGGCACGCCGGTCAAAAGGGCTTTATGTCTCTTCTCGGCGGAAAACCATTTGCCGGGAAAGAGTTGCTCTAACTGCTGCTTTAATGCAAAAACACTTACTTGATTAGACATCTTCGGGCGCTTTCTTTATTCGATACCATACATACGTATAGCACAAAATAACTGCTTGCGCAACAGACGTAAAACAAGAACGGTCCTAAGAGCCCTGAGCCACACCCTCACCTTTAGGCGTGCCGGACTCCCCATCCAAACCACTTTTCTCTTTCAAAACACTAAAACTTCCCGAGGGCGAACCATCCTCTTCAAGAGGCAAAAGACTCGCCTCCCCGGAAGCAACAGCTTGCTCCACCTTGTTCTGCACAATCAAATTATTGAAAAGCACATTCGCTACGCAAGCTGCAGGCAAAGAAAAAATAATGCCCAACATTCCATCTAAACGCGCACCGATCATAATTGCGATGAAAATCATCACCGGGTGCAAACCAATCACATTGCCGATATATCTGGGTGCCACCAGATTGTCTTTCAGCCATTGCAATCCATTGAATATGGCAAAAAGAATGAGAATCTGAGCAAAGCGATTGACTGGAATTGTGTCCATTCCATCAATGGCAACAACTATCGCCGCAGGAATAAAACCAATCGGCGGGCCAATAACCGGCACAATTTCCCATACGGCTAGAAACACACCAAGGATCAAAGCGTAATGTATGCCCAAAATAAAATAGACGCAAATCATCACGCCGCCGAACAACAGCCCCAGCACAATCTGCCCGCGGAAAAAGGCTTGCAAGCTGTTGTCCATCTGCTCTGCCATTGTGCGGCATCGAGCATGCATACGGCGAGGGAACAGATTGATAATCGAATCTCTTATGCGGTGACCATCGAGCAAGAAGTAAAAAGATACGACCAGTACACTCAAGCCGTACATAAACGCAGTCACTGTCGAAAATGCCATATCGCCCATTCGCGAAAGAATTTGGCTGGAATCAAGGCGCGGCAAATTTGATGCAAAGCTCGACAAAATGTCCATCGCTTTTACTTCAATCTTGGCTGCATGCAGCTTCTCCTCAAGTGGATGAAGCGCTGCAATCAACTTATCCACGATTTGAGGGATGTGCTGAAAAACAGACTCGCCAAGTTGTGCGACCTGATAAACCATGGCAGGAAGCACTAGAACTGCAGTTACGATTGCCGTCACGCTCAAGAGCAAATAAACGATAAAAATTGCGCCTGCTCTCGAGTGAATATATTTCTCGAGCCAGTCGACCACATTGATAAACAGATACGAAAGCAAAATCGAAATGCCGATAATTCTGAGAATGTCGGCAAAATATGAAGCCACGAAGCAGCAAACTAAAAGCGCCACGAAACCAAGAGCAATAATGCTAAGCTGCCGCTGGACAAGAGCCAGCTTAGCCAACTGCTCTTGCGTCTTGGCATCTACCCTCGGTTTATCCTGGTCCGCCATTTCTCTTACATGCCGCCAATACAAAGTACAAAGTAAAAGGTTCGGTCCCTTACAGTAGCAAATAGTGTACTACCGAGTATTCAAGACCTGCTTTAAATAGTCAATGCGTGCTTTCAGATCCGGTGCCAGTTCCGCTTCACTCGTACCATCCATAACGCGCCGATACTCGTAAAGCGACTCCTCTTTCTTTCCGAGCTTGTAATAAATGTCACCGAGCAGAAGATGATAATCCCGCTCATTCGGTTTGATGAGAAGCGCGAGTTTCATCTCTTCTTGGGCTTCTTGGAACTTATCCAGTTTAAATAAAACCTGCGCGTGACGAAAGTGAAAATCTGCGTCAAGAGCATTAGTCTTAACCACTTCGGCAAAACACGTTTCTGCTTCAGCAAATTTGCCGGCTTTTTGCAAAATTACGCCAAGGTTGTAGCGATACGATGGTTTATTGGCATTCAATTTCAATGCCAGACGAGCCTCTTGCTCAGCCGCCGGAAGCTCGTTTAAATCTTTGAGCACCAAGGCCAGATTGCTGTGATAACCGGCGGCTTGGGGATTGAGCTGTATTGCCTGGCGATATTTTTCTTTGGCCTCGGCAAGTTTGCCTGCTCCCAAAAGATCGGCTGCCTCACGGTTCAGTTCGCGCGCCTGCTCGACATTGTCCGCAAAGGACGCCGACCCCATCCCGAGCAAAAACAAGGCGAATAAAATGCCGATTCCCTTCATCCTTGTCATTCGCACCTCCAAACTTTTATTCCCGCCCAGTCCGGCTTTACATCAAATGAGCAAATATGCGCTCAAAACGGTAGAATCCAGAAGTCCGGTGCCGGAAACATGTTGAAAAAGCCAAACCTGATAGTCATCGCTCTATTTATCTCCGGCCTGCTCAATCTTGTAGGCATCTTCTTCTTCGTCTGGTTTTTGCAAACAGCGAATCATCTAAAGCACATCAAGCGGGAAAAAAATGTCATCGCTCACAATCTCGCTTTGATGCGCGGTCAAAATCGAGTCAATGATGTTCTCAGCTCTGAAAATGTGGTCAAAAGCATTTTTATTAGTCATTTCGATGGGCAGGAAGACACTTTTGCAGTTTTGCCTCCACGCGCGCCCAAACCTGCGGAAGGATACGATCTTGTCGTTTATCTGCACGGCATGGGCTCTACATTTCTCGAGCCGTTCGTAAGTCCTGAAAGTCAAACGATTGCAAAAACAATTTGCGATTCAAGACCGGACATAATTTTTGCCTCTCTCAATTATCGGCGCGCCTGGTCTTGGGGCAACGATGCCGCTATCAGCGACATCAGTCAGAACATTCGCGAGTTGATGCAGCGTTATCCCGTCAATCGCATCGTCATCGCGGGAACATCGATGGGCGGCTGCACTTCGCTAACTTATACGGCGCTTGCACCGGACGATGTGAAAGCCAAAATCATCGGCGCGGTCAGCTCTGAAGGTGCAGGAGATCTGGCGCGCTTGTTCAAAGAAACCAAAAATGCGTCCATCCCGAATGCGCTGATCAACGCATTCGGTGGCAGGCCAGAAGCCGTTCCCGACCGCTACGCCAAACAAAGTTTTCTTCCTAATATCGGCAATCTAAAGAGCGATATGCGTTTTGCCATTATCTCAGCAAGCCGTGACACCATCGTTCCCCCCGAATTTCAAAAAGAGCTCGTCGATGTTCTTGAAAAACGCAAGAACGCCGCTCGCCTTTTCGAATTCAATGGCGGCCACGGTATTCCACCTGCCAGTTACTATTTGGAAGGTTTGGATTTCGTTCTCAACAAGCATCGCAGTTAAGCTCAAACAAAGTATGATTGGGTTGTTTCCAAAGTTCGAAGAGCAAAACAAAGCCTGATGGCTAGCGAAACAATCAAGGTGACGGTCGATACGGTAGCGCTTGCGATAGAGCAGGGCGCGCTGGAAGTACTCCTCGTCAAGAGGAAGTACGAACCGTACAAATCTTTATGGGCGTTGCCCGGCGGTTCGCTCGATGAAATCGATGAAACGCTCGATCAAGCTGCAGCGCGCGAGCTTCTTGAAGAAACGAACGTGGGCGGAGTTTATCTCGAACAGCTCTATACATTTGGCGACAAAGGCCGCGATCCAAGAGGACGCACAGTCACCGCCGCTTATCTGGCATTGCTGCGTCAAGAAGGTCTGGAGTTGAAAGCGGGCTCCAAAGCTCGTGGTGTAGCATGGTGGAAGGTGAACGAACTGCCCGAGCTGGCATTCGATCATGCCGATATCATCAGCTATGCGCGCCAGCGAGTTAAGTACAAACTCGAATATTCACCGGCAGCATTCATGCTGTTGCCGGAAAAATTCACGCTGCGCGATTTGCAGTCGGTGTATGAGGCGGTTCTTGGAAAAGCGGTGGACAACAGAAACTTCAGAAAGAAATTTCTCAACACAGGTGTATTGCAAGAGTTGAGCGAGACTTCGCAAGAAGGCTCATTTCGCCCGGCACGACTGTATACATTTTCTCTTGAGGAATTTGAGAAACTGCCGGACCGTCCTGTTTTCATGTTTTGATCGAGGCTGATTGATGAATCGAATACATTTGACATTAAAATCGAAACAAGCAAAAACATGCATTCTCACTGCAGCTCTGGTAGCCATTTCCTCAATGCAATTTGCCATTGCTCAGACTCAGCACTGGCGGACAGCGGCGCGAGAGAAATCGCAAAGAATGGCTTCGTCCGCTCAAAACCAATTGGTACTCAGCAATGCGGATGCAGCTATTCCATTGCTCCAGGAAGGCACGCGCGCCGACGCAACCGATCCTTTGCCGTTCTTGCTATTGGGCATGGCGCTAAACATGAAAGGCCGATATCAGGAAGCGCTTGATGCATTGAAGCAATCATATGCGCTGGACAGCAAAGCGAGGGAAACTTATTTGACTGTCGGTTTCAGCCATTATCTTTCACACCGTTACGAACAGGCGGTGGGAGTCTGGAACAAAGTCTTGCAAGCAAATCCCGATGCAGTTCCCATTTATACAAACATTGGCTTTGCACTTCTGCGCGACGGCAAAATGGAAGAAGCGGAAAACAGCCTGCGCGAATGCGCAAAACGCTCTACTTATTCGGGCGCGTCATATCGCGGCTTGATGCTGTTGCATTATCTCAACGGCAATTTCCCCATCGCTCGTTCCGCCGCACAGCAAGCCGGTTCTGCTGGTGGAAAGCAAGTTCCTCTGATACTTGCAGAAATGGATTTTCTGGAGGGCAATGCCAAACTTGCTGCAAAACAAATTGCCAGTCTGCCAAAGCCTTCTAAAAAATCCAAACCAAGTTTTGACATGGTTTCGATCGGATATTTGCCGCAGCACGATTTTCACTTCGATCCATTTTCGACGGATTATTTCGACAATGAAAGTTTGATCGAGGCACGCTTTGTTGACCTTCCGAAGCGCGAATCGAGGCGCGTTCAACTTGCGAAGAAAGGCGCAGCGGACAGCGCTCTTTCAAATGTGCGCACAGCTCTTTCGACAGCTCCGAATGACCCATATTTGATTTTTCAAAGCGGCGCCATCCGGCTTGCCGCCGGCGACTATCCTTCTGCTTCGCAAGACTTTGCAAAAGTCATAGGCAGAGCGCCTGACTGGCATCTGGCAAAACTCTATCTTGCCCTGAGCCGTTTTCGCGAAGGAAAAGTTGATGCTGCAAAAACAGCGCTGGAAGGTTTTGAAAGATCCTGCCCGGGAAGACAACTGGCACCGCTGTTTGCATTGATCAAAAATGCCGATGCACAGGCTGGACAAGCCGCTGCCGCAGAGCAAAAAGACGAGCAGTTTACTTTGCCGGATGACGCGAAAAATCGCCCACCGAGCAAAGGAGACGCGGGTTTCTAATTTGAAGAAACAACACCGTCGGCGGGAATCTCGAACCAGAAAGTCGAGCCTTTTTTCTCGATGCTCTTCACTCCGATTCGGCCGTTGTGTTTTTCCACCAGCGCTTTCGAAATAGCCAGCCCCAGCCCGGTTCCACCTTGCGCGCGCGTATCGGATGAGTCAAGCTGTTGAAACTTGCCGAATAGTCGGTGCATTTGACTTTCAGGAATGCCCGGACCGTTGTCTTCCACTTCAAAACGGACGGCACCATTTGCGCCACCAACAACTCTCACGTCCAATTTCCCTTCTGGACCGGAGAACTTGACACCATTCGAAACCAGATTGGTAAGAATTTGCACGACGCGATCGTGATCGCCTTTTACCGGTCGCCTATCGCTTACATGAACGGCAATAGACACTCCATATTCTTCGCACATCGTGCGCAACGAGTCGGCGGTGGCTTTTACCATTGATTCCGAATCAAGTGACTCCAGCTTCAATTCTAGTTTGCCGGCTTCAATCTTGCGCAAGTCGAGAATGTCATTAATCAGTCTAATCAATCGGTCACAACTGACCCTGGCGATGGTGACCAGTTCCAGCGCCTCATCTGGAATCTCGCCTACCACGCCGCCCTCCATCAAGCCCAGTGCTCCGCGAATCGAAGTCAAAGGAGTGCGCAATTCGTGCGACACTGTCGAATAGAACTCACTGACTCTAAGTTCTACTTCTTTTCTTTCCGTGATATCGCGGATGATGCCCGAGTAAAAGTTTCTGGTTCCAAGCACCACTTCACTGACTCGCAATTCCACCGGTATCAAATTGCCGTCCGACCGCCTTACAATCAACTCGCGATCGGAGTAGTTTTTCGCTTTCAAATCTTCGAGCACATCCTGAATGGTGCTTATCTTTCTATCACCGATTCTGTCCACCATTGTCTCGCCGGGGATAATTTCCGACACTTCTCGTCCCAGCACGTCATCCGCATCAAATCCGAGAATACGTTCGAAGGCTGGGTTTACAAGCTCGATTACGCCGCTCAAATCGAAAGTGATGATGCCGTCGATGGCGCTTTCCAACATTGCTCGAATTCTGGCATCGCTGTCTTTCAATCTCATTTCGGCAGACATCTGTTCTGCAAACTGGCTGACCTGAGTCGCCACCGAATTCAGCATCAAGAAAAATTCACCATCAGCCTTTATCGGTTCTTCACTGATGAATTCCAAAACTCCAAAAACCTGATCGTCTTCGGTGACGGGAAAAGACATATAACCGAATCGCTCGGGTAAAGTATTCACCCTTGCTTGCAAACCTGATTCGGCGGGTGTTTGTGCAATGAAAGGCTGTCCGCTTACAAGCGGAATACCAAGCGCACCATCTCCGCGGCCGAAAGTCATGCGTCGAGAATTATCGACCAACTGCTTCAAACTCACATCATCATCACACCAGCTTCCTTCGTATCTGAGCACATCATCCTGAGGATCGAGCATCCAGAGCATGCCCAATTGCCAATTGCGATTTGTGCAAATTGCTTTGAGCAATTTAGGCGACGCTTCGGACAAATCTATCGACTCCGCCAATGCATCGGTAATTGCATACTGCATAAGAAGGCTGGCTTCAGCATTCTTTCTTTCCGTAATGTCCTCGAATGTCCAGATGTATCCTCTGGAGACCCCATCGGTGTCTCCGATTGAAGTTACTCTCGAATGCAACCAGGAAAGCGGTTTGTTCTCTCTTTCTACGCGAAATTCAGTAACATGTTCGTTGGAATGATCAATCGACTCTTTCCATCTGGAAATTACATGATCGCGGTCGGAATAGTGAATGCATTCCAGCCAGCCTTTTTCGAGACAGGCATCATGCAGCAATCCCGACAAATCTTCCCAGCGTCTATTGACGTACAAACAATCGCCCGATGCGTCGGTGAGCACGATTCCAATTGGTGATGCCGAACTGAGCAAACGAAATCGCTCTTCTGTGACACGCAACTCGCGCGTACGCTCTTCGACTTTCGCCTCAACGATCACATTCGTCGCTTCCAGTTCGGCTTGACGCTGGCAGTTGTCCCATAACTCTTTGGTGCTCGTCAGGATGGAACGAATCAAGAAAAGGTCTTCGAATGTAATCCAGCCGCCGTGTTCGAGCACTCTCCACGGATTGGCGTATTCACTGCCATAAACAGAATGCGGCCAATACATTGCGCGCACCTGTTGATCGAGAAGTGTGACGACGGAAGCCGTCAAAAGCACACGCCAGTCGCGATAAAAAGCCAGGATAGCTAACGAGCCGAAGATATGAAAGTGAGTTTCCATTCGGCCGGCAGTGAGCTGAATGAGCAACCCCGACATGAGCATTTGCGCAATGGCGATTGAGTGCCTGGTAAATGCGTGACCGGGAAATTTCACGGCCATGAAAATCGGAAAAGCGATAATCGAAGAGCCAAGCAGGGTGGCAACCGGAAACTGCGAAACGACAGTTTTATCAACTTCCGCCCAGAGCTGACTCGATACGGTCAAAGAAATGAGCATACCGGCAACCCATTCGCACAGCAAAAGACCGGCGAACCATCTGTCCTGCATGACGAAATTTTTCTTGCGTTGCTGATCGAAAAGACGCCCTGTTCGCTCCAGGACCTTGTCGTATGCTTTGTGAATTACTTCTGTTTCTGGCATTGTTCTTCCGGTCGACCGGCTCGTTTACCTGCCTAAAACCGCCTGCCGGCCAATTCTTTTATGCCCAAAATCTGCCTGAAATGGCAATTTTTCCCATTCTTGTGAGTTGGCTGAAAAATCCTAACTAGCGGTCTTTCTTGAAACGGTCGAAAAAGCCGCTGCGTTTCATCTTGTCGCCTTTGCTTTTGACCTCTTCCTCGCGCTTGGCGTTGATTGCGCGCCAGACACCAGACGCGGTGCCCTGCACCTCTTCGACAAGCGACTCGGCTTCTTGCGCCCGGTCACATTCCTGAAGCATGGCCGCATACTTCTCGGTCAGCCCCTTCACTTCAGGGCTGCGGTAGCCATAGAGCTTTTGTTTGATTGCCAGCGCGCGCTTATAGAAGAGTTCAGCCTCGTTATAGCGTTTCAGTCCGTGATAAAACTGCGCCAGATTGAGCACGATTGTGGCAACGCCGGGATGTTCGGCCCCGAAATTGACTTCGTAAATGGAGAGAATTTCCAACTGCAAAGGCTCTGCTTCGTTGTGTTTGCCTTCGATCTGCATCAAATCGACAATCTGGCTCAAGCTTTTGCCGACATCCAGATGCGTGTGTCCCAGTACTTGCTTTCTTATCTCGAGCGCCATGCCGAAGACTTGCTCGGCTTCCGCAAAACGCTGTTGCTTGATGAAGCAATCGCCGAGCCGGTCGAGGGTATACGTGGTGCGAGGGTCGTTAGCTTGAAAATCGTCAGCAGCCTTTACAGCAAGCATCCAAAAATTTTCCGCTTCCGAATAGCGGCCCATCTGCACAAGTTGCTCTGCAGAGTCCTTATATTTTTCCCACTCAGTTACCATCATCTGACTGCAAAGCCCAAACTTTTAGAAGCTGAAATACTTAGCCTTTTACTTTACCCGTTTCCAGTTGCTCACGTAGTGCAACTTTTTCCACATGTCGCCACGCTTCACAAATATATCAGTACAATGCGACTCCATTTTATAGGGTCGATCTCCCCCATACTCTTTGTATGCCACAAACGTCACGGTTGCCGTATCTCCGTGAACAAACGCCATCGGGTGGTCGATTGTTATCGACTTGAGAGGCTCTTGAGAATTGGGATTGTGCGCTTCCATGCGTTTCTTGAGATCGTCGATAACCGCTTTCTTGCCGGTAATTAGCTTCTTGGTCTTCTTGTCGATGCTGGTCACCTGCTCGTCGTAATACTCGGCGGCCTTATCGATGTTGCCAGTATTGAGCGCATGGACAATGTCCTTCAATTCTTCGATGATTTTCGCCGACTCCGAGCAGCCGCTGTGCGGCTCTACGCAACTGACTTTGAATTTCTCTTCTTCAGCGGCGAACGCTGCTTGCGAAGGCAAAAGCAAGCTCACAAGCGCCAGAACAAAAGAAAAGAGGGAAAGAAATTTGGCGAAATTGAAATTGCGCATAGCGCTCACCTACTTGCTTGCACGAAGGGCCCCTTCCACGTCACGGAGGGAATTGTCATTGTCTTTGAGATAAGCATCGATACGATCGTTGCGTCGCTGCAACTCGTTCATCTGGGCTTGGACCGCGTGTTGCGCGTTCAGTAACTCTTGCCTTTGAGCAAGAAGAGCTTCCCTGGTGCGTTTCAAATTGAAATACACATCCGATTCAGCCAGAGCCAAACCGCCTACAAACAGCGCAAATGGCGCTGCTATCAGTGAAGCGCAAAAACACAACTTAAGCAAATTAAGCGCCTTACTCACGAAACGTCCTCATCAGAGTTACGCCGAATGAACTTAGAAACGCCAAAGGCATTGAGCCATTGTTGGCAGCCACTGCATATATTACTCCGAATATTACTAATAGATCACCCGAAACAGCGCCTTTGTCGGTCAAGCGGAGTTTTTCATAGAGCGAAGCGAAAAACAACCGTCATTCTGACGCTTACTACAAACCCAACAACCAGTTCTCGGAACAATTGGTTATAGACAGCGTCCAAATGAACCAGGACCAGAAACACCGAATATTTGGGAATTATTGCACAATATCTTGAAGAGATAAAGAATATATAGACAAATCAAGTGTTTGATGGTATAACGTAGAATTAACAATTACTCAACGAATTAAGAAATCGTAATCGAGCTACCCAATACTACAAGAGCCGCACCATGAGCCTTTCCGCCACCACCGACAGCGCAAAAGACATTCGAATCGACCGCAAGGCGAGCGAACCGGCAACGTCAGACTTCCAGCAGAGCAATCTCTATTCGGAAGACCTGGCGCGAAAAGCCATCGAATTTGCCCTTATGGAGGATCTCAGCCAGGAAGGCGACGTTACTTCGAATTCCACAATTCCGGCAAAAGCCCAGGCAACCGCGACTCTCATCGCCAAGGAAAACCACTCTGTAATTTGCGGATTTGGCGTGGCAGAAATGGTGTTCAAAACAGTCGACCCGAGCCTGGTCTTCAAACCTCTCGCCTCTGAAGGCGTATATATAGAATCGTCACCCGTGACAATCGGCACAGTCAGCGGCAACGCCCGCTCGATCCTTACTGCCGAGCGCACCGTTCTCAATCTTATGCAGCGCATGTCCGGCATTGCCACAAGCACTCGGCAATACGCACAGAAGGCGAAGAGGTTCGGAATACAGATTCTGGATACAAGAAAAACCGCACCAGGACTGAGAGTTTTCGACAAATTAGCGGTCAAATTGGGCGGCGGCACCAATCACCGAATTGGTCTCTACGACCAGATTTTGATTAAAGACAACCACATTGCTTGCGCCGGCGGCATTACTCAAGCCGTCACGGCAGCACGGACAATGTACGAAGACAAACGAATTGAGGTCGAAACAACCACATTTGCGGAAGTGAAGGAAGCCCTGTCCTGTGCGGCCGACATCATCATGCTGGACAATATGTCCCCTTTGGAAATCGCAAATTGCATACAACTGATTCAAAAACGAGCACAAATTGAAGTGTCCGGAGGCATCACTCTGGAAACTCTCGACCGCTACCTAATTGAAGGAGTCGACTTTATTTCCGTCGGCAGTTTGACCCACTCGGTCAAATCAATCGATATCAGCCTCGAGGTTGAGATAGGCATATGACAACGACAATTGACAATGTAAAACGCGCCAAATCCGAATACACGCAAAGATTGGTCAACGAAATCAATGAGCTCAAGAAGAAACGCAACGCCGTTATTCTTGCTCACAACTATCAAATTCCAATAATTCAAGACATTGCTGATTTTGTCGGCGATTCGCTGGGATTGTCCAGACAAGCTGCTGCCACCAGGAGTGATGTCATCGTCTTTTGTGGTGTTCATTTCATGGCGGAAACAGCCGCCATACTTTGCCCTGACAAACGCGTTTTAATTCCCGATCTGGAAGCCGGTTGCTCTCTGGCGGCGTCCGTGACTTTGGACGGACTATTGAAATGGAAAGCCGAGCATCCCGGTGCGATTGTCGTCTCATACGTCAACACCACCGCCGCGATCAAAGCGGAGTCCGATTATTGCTGCACGTCAGGCAACGCGCTGCAAGTCGTTAATTCAATAGATCCCGACAAGGAAATTCTCTTTCTTCCCGACATGTTTTTAGGTTCATGGGTCAAGCGCATGACCGGCAGGGAAAACATGCATATCTGGATGGGCGAATGCCACGTTCACGCAGCGATTCATCCGCGCGCCATCGACGAGAAAATGAAAGAGCATCCTGAAGCAGAACTCCTGATTCACCCGGAATGCGGCTGCTTGACCCCGTATCTCGACAGAGTGGCAAGACAGGACAAAGGCGATCATCTGAAAGTGGCATCTACCGAAGGCATGATCACGAAAGCTTGCCAGTCTTCTGCAAAACAATTCGTGGTCGCCACGGAAGAAGGCATTTTGCACAGACTGAAAAAAGAAAACCCGGAAAAAGAGTTCATCCCCATTGCCGATGAGATGAGCTGCCAGTTCATGAAAATGATCACGCTCGAAAAAATGCACTCCGCCCTGGTCAACGATCAATTCCAGGTGACGGTGCCGGAGGAAACAGCAGCGAAAGCTCGGCTTTCGATCGAGAGAATGGTCGCCATCGGGTAACAGATTTCCCGAAAGCCACGTTATTAACAAACAGGCAAGTACAAGGAGTACGAACATGCCTGAACTTCACACCACGAAAAAAGTCGACGCAGTCATTATAGGCTCCGGTCTGGCCGGTCTGCTTCTTGCACACGAGCTGGTCGCCGGCGGCAGGCGTGTTTTAATCGCCACCAAAGGCGAGCTTCTGGACTCCAACACCAGATACGCGCAAGGAGGGCTGGCAGCAGTTCTCAAAGAGAGCGTCACGGATTCAAGACAAGCGCATTTGCAAGACACCATAAAATCCGGAGCCGGCCTCGTAGATGAGGCCGTCGCAGAGGAAATTATCACGGGCGGCGCCGAGCTTATTCAAAAGCTGAGCGAGTTGGGCGTTCAATTCGACAAGACCGAAGCGGGCAGTCCGTCCTTGCACTTGGAAGGTGGTCACTCCAGCGCGCGCGTTTTGCATTCCAAAGATACGACAGGAAAGACAATTGCCGAAGGTCTGGTCCGAGCGCTGAGAGAAAAAGCAGCCAACGAGCACAACCTGGAAAGACCTGTGATTCTCGAGAATGCATTCGCATTGGATCTTCTCTTTTATCAAGCTTCACCTCTGGCACCTCGCATCGTCACGGGCGTTTTGCTTCTTACCGAAGAAGGCATCGTCTCCGTTGCGGCCTCTCACATCGTTCTGGCGACAGGCGGCGCTGGACAAATTTTCACTCGCACCACCAATCCTTCTGTTGCCACCGGCGATGGTATCGCTCTTGCAGCCAGGGCTGGAGCTAAGCTTGCCGACCTGGAATTCATCCAATTCCATCCGACAGCATTTTGCAAAGAGGGCTTTCCGGCATTCTTGATTTCGGAAGCGGCAAGAGGACAGGGCGCCATCCTCGTAGATGACCGCAATCACCGATTCGCATTCGATTTCCATAAGGAAGGCGAGCTGGCAACAAGAGACACGGTTGCAAAGGCTATCCATCAAACAATGATCGCCCGCGATCTGCCTAGCGTTTATCTGGATTTAAGGCCGATTGGT
>JADYYD010000161.1 GCA_020853845.1 Candidatus Melainabacteria bacterium | reverse complement strand
GTTTCGCAAGAAGAAAATATGGCTTCATTCCAGGCGGTTGCAGAAGAATTGAAAAATCATCCCGAGCTCGCAGCCAAGCTGGCGATGGGATACATGCATCGCAATTTCAAAGACATCGACATGAACAACGATCGTCAAAAACAAGACTACAAAATTTCCAAAGAAGAGCTGAACGACTTCAATCCTGACAGCGTGGGAAAAGTATTCGTCAACTACGTCAAGGCTAACTTCGATTCGATTGCCACCACATCTGTCTACAACAACAGCTATGTGAATGCGGATTTCTTGACGCAGGATGAGGTGGCAAACCACATCACGAGGCTGAAGCGCAAGAAATAAAGCGCCACGCGTTCACTTCAGTCAGTACAAAGGGGCAGAAAGTTTTCTGCGTTTTTCCCAGAAATCTTCATCGAATTGCGGGCTGAATTTTTTGAGTAGATCTTTCATTCGCTCTACTTTTGATTTGAGGAAGATGTCCTGGCGCGCTCGTTTTTCGACGCCCGCGTAATCGACCATCATGTATTTGTAGACTTCCGCTTTGTCTTCATGCACAGCGCTCGTTGAATAGCGGGAGACAAAACCCGGTCGCTCACATTCTTCTGCGTGATTCAATTCGATGCTGCCGTATTCAAATTCCGACGGGTTCAATTTCGGCCACTCGTGGTCTATGTAACGCCAGAAATCATCGCTATGATCGATGGCGTGAAAGATTTCGTGATGAACTGTTCCGCAATTAAGATTGTAGTGATCGCGGCTGATATCGAGATAAATGGTGCTTTTTCGCCCAGGCACGATTATGACCTTCATATCTGCCACGCCGCTTGCGCACTTGCCGCGCGAAGCTAATTTTTCACACACGACAATGCGCCCGATCTTGCTTTTCCTGAGCGTTTTCTCGGAATAAACCAAAAGCTCTTTGTGCAGGAAAAATTCGATGTAGTCGCGTGCTTTCGTCGGCTTCGCTTCTTTATACGCGATGTCCATATCCATGCGTTCTCCTGCCAGTACGACGTCGATGTCGTATTTCTCTTTGATTTCGGCTAGAACGCGGTAGTAGGAACTGATGGTCATGCCTCCAGTATCGTTCCGGCAGGTTTTGGAAACCGAATTGCACCGATTTCTTTAACTTCCTTCGTTTTTCTGTGATTTGAATGTGATGTTGGAACCAGATACTGAGTGCACTGGTTCTCGCCACTGCGATGCGGAACCAACAGTTTTTTGGGAGGATGAGGTTGAAGCGCGGTAAAACGCGCTTTAATCTTCTTTTGAGAAAACTACAAAATGTAGTAGCGGGTGCGCGAAGCAGAAAGGCGCAGAGAAAGGAAGCTGGTCAGCTCCGTTTCAATGCGCCTTTTGGTCACGACGATTCTTTTGATGAGAATCGATGCGACCGCTGCCTCACCGCGAGGTGAACAGTGTCATTAGGGAGGGAGCGAAATTGCTCCCTTCCTGAATGCCGTTTGTTTCTATGCCACCGACAGCTCGCGAGCCATCTTGCGGATGCCCTTGAGGTCGATTTTGCCGGTGTTGTTGACCGGGAAGGCTTCGACCTTGTAGCAGTCGCCTGCCTTCGGGACCCAGAGCTTGGGGATGGTCGCATCGGAGCCGAGCGCCTTCACCATGTCGGCGGCGGACAGGCCGGGACTCAGCCGCGTGTAGAGCACGATCAAGCGCTCGCCGCGGGCCGGGTCCTTGACGCTGGTGACACGCAGTTCCGACTCGTTGACACCGGCGATTGCACGCAGCTTGGCGGCAACTTTCTTGTTGGGCACCATCTCGCTGCCGATCTTGGAGAACTCGTCCATGCGATCGACGATGTGCAGGAAGCCGTCGGCATCAACGAAACCGACATCTCCTGTGCAGTAGATGTCGCCATCGAGGACCTCGGCGGTTTCTTCCGGACGGTTGAGATAACCCTGCATCACCTGCGGTCCGGCAATGAAGATAAGACCTTCGCGGCCGCAGCCGAAAGGCAGCACTTCGTGCGTGTCGACATCGACGATGGCGATGGCGGTGCCGGCGACCGGCTGACCGACCGAGCCGATCTTGTTGCCGTGCACGCGACGACCATCAGGGGTCGTCACATCTTGCGGCGAGTTGGCCGCGACGACAGGCGCCGCTTCCGTGCAGCCGAAGCCCTCCACAGGCTCCACGCCGAGTTTTTCATGAATCTCGGCGGCAAGACCAGGGTCGAGCGCTTCCGAGCCCAGCAAAAGCCAGCGAACGCTGGCAAATTGCTCCCTGGTGCAGCGCGCCAGATAGGAGCGCATCAGGGTCGGCGTGCTGGCCATCAGCGTCGGCTTCTCCTTCTCGAGGAGACTGCCTACTTCCCGCGGATTGAGCGGGCTGATGTGATAGGCGGCGCCGCGACCGAGAGTGGCCATCGTCCACAGCGTCACGGTGAATCCGAACGAGTGGAAGAAGGGAAGAATGCCGACGACCGAGTCCTTCTCCTCCAGATTGGCATGATTGTTGATCTGGTGGATGTTGGAAAGGATGTTGCCGTTGCTCAAAAGAACGCCCTTGGGGTCGCCCGTCGAGCCGGAAGTAAACATCACCGTGGCGACGTCTTCCGGCTTGCGGCGCAGACCCGGCAGAACCAGCTTCATGAGCTGGAAGGGCAGAAACCCGGCGACGATGTATCCCCAGCGCTTATCGCCGGTGGAAATCGCCTCCGCCAGATCTTCCAGGAAGATGACCTGCGCATCGAGCGGAGTGTCGAAACGCTCCAGCACTTTGCGCGATGTGAGGATGACCTTGATCTTGCACTGCCGCGCCGCGTTGTTGACGATGTCGGCAGTGGCGGCGAAGTTGAGGTTGACAGACCACTTACCGAGCAGGGCAACGGCGAAGTTGGCGATGGTGGCACCGACGGACGGCGGCACGAGAATACCGACGGCCTGCTGCCCTTTAGTGAGGCGGCTCAGGTGGCGGGCGGTGACACACGATCTCAGCAATGCGTCTTGGAAAGTGACGCGTTGCTTCAGAGTATCGGTCGCGAACAGCTTCTTGGGCGAGCGGCGAGCCTGCTTGACGAAAGCGGCAGCCAGCGACGACCAACCCACGGGAAGCGGGGACAGCGGTTTCAGCGTGAACATCTTTTCGCGCGCTGGGAAGGGCACGCCGTACTTGGTCATTCTGGGTGATTTGTTCACGTGTTTCTCCATATCGAGTTTTCTCAACGCTTGAAGCAGTTGTGGAAAATGCTTCGTTTGAGCGGCGCTGAGGTTGCACATCGGGCACATTGGGGTGTGCACGTTGCGCGGAAACAGTCGAAAATCCGGCGATGCGCAAAGCAGTATTTGCACAGAAACCGGACAGGAACACTCATGTCAAAAACCGCGCCGAGCATCGTGAAAACGGTCTCGACCTGCGGACTGAGGTCCGAAGATTTTGGCGTTTTCAAAATTTGCTGAGAATTACTGCAACGGGCTTTCGAGAAAGAGTGTGGAAAACAGAAGACTCTCTTTGTGTAACAGCGGGCGCTCTTGAGCTCCAACTTATAAGTAAAGCTGTTTGAAAACTCTGAGTGCCTTATTTCATGAGGCTTTTAGACTGGGGATGCAAAGGGAATAAAAATGCGTTCTTATTCATAAATGTCAAGATGTGTGGAAGCTAAGCTGCGAGCGCGTCTTTCGCTTGCGCGTCTAGCGCTACAAGATGGTATGAAGCCACTTTGGTAAAGCAAGTTGTAGTGTCACGCTAACCGCGCTACAGGGTGGAAAACCCTTGGCCTCTATCGTTTGCGTGGATACCGGGCAGAACTTTGGTCGATCTTTCACTGGTTTTCAATGTCCCCTTTTGAAAAACGCCATCCGTTTTGTTTAGGTTTCAAACGTTCTGTTTCATCCTTCTCCATCCAATTTTTCGACCACACTCGTACGCGCGACTATCGATTGCATCGCTTTTCCTGCCTTTCAAGGCTGGCTAAAGATGCACGTTTGCGCTTTGGGAGATGGATTGAAACGGCAACCTCCAAGCGCTATCGCAAATTCGTGCGACGCGCAGAAAAACTCGACGAACAAGATTCGTCATAAGGAGCTACACAGTGAGCAAAGACCACGTCACCCCGACTGCCACCTTCGGCCTCGCCCTTCTGCAGCAGGAAATCGCCGCCAAGCCCGGTGAGAACGTCCTCATCTCCCCGCTGTCTGTTTCCGTCGCGCTCGGCATGACCGCCAACGGCGCCCGCGGCAACACCCAGGCGGAGATGAACACCGCCCTCTCCATCGACGCCGACTCGGCGACGAACAACAAGGGCTATGCGGGACTGCTCGAGAAGTTGAAGCGCGAAGGCATCGGCGTCACGCTGAGCGTTGCCAACGCCATCTTCGCGCGCCTGGGCGTCCCCTTCGAGGCGGACTTCCTCGGCGCCAACGAGGAATTCTTCAACGCCAAGGTCGAAGCGCTCGACTTCGACGATCCGGCGACCAAGGACAAGATCAACAAGTTCGTCTCCGATGAGACCAACGAGAAGATCGACGGCATCCTCAACGACCCGATCGCCGCCGACGCGGTGATGTTCCTCGTCAACTGCGTCTACTTCAAGGGCGAATGGACCGTGAAGTTCGACAAGGCGGCGACCACCGACCTGCCGTTCGCCGGCGTGGGTGACATCCCGACCATGTACCGCAACGACAGCATGGTCCACGGGCAAGACGCCGACTGGGACACCTACCAGTACGTCTCGCTGCCCTTCGGCAAGTCCGAGGAAGTGCGCATGATCGTCATCCTGCCCAACGACGGCAAGACTGTCGACGACGTGCTCGCCAAGCTCGACGCCAAGGCGCTCAGCCAGCACGCCCGGTCGACCTACAAGAGCGAAGGCGAGCTCTGGCTGCCGCGCATCGAGATTAAGTACGACAACTCGCTCAACGATTCGCTGCAGGCGCTCGGCATGGTCGAAGCATTCGGCGGCGGCGATTTCAGCGGACTGATGGCGCCTCCGGCGCAGCTCTTCATCAAGGCGGTGAAGCACAAGACCTTCTTCAAGGTCGACGAGGAAGGCGCCGAAGGTGCCGCCGCCACGTCGGTCGAAGTCGGCCTCGAGTGCGTCAGCTTCCCCTTCACCATGAAGTGCGACAAGCCGTTCGTTGCCTTCGTGGTCGACTCGGACAGCACTGCCGTGCTCTTTGCCGGCGTGATCGTCAACCCGACCAAGTAAGTCACTTGCCCCAGCATCATCGCGAGATGCCTCAGCATCATCGCTGCATGATTCTGCGCTAAGTGCAGGAGAGCGGCTGCCTTCGGGCAGTCGTTCTCTTCTTTTTTCATTCGCGTGCTACTAAAGAGTATGGTATATTGTTTAATGCTGCAAAGTGTTGGCATCACATGCTTTTGCGGATTCGACAGTTCCAAACCGCTTTATCGACCGATTCGATTAATCAGCCCGCCGACACAACGCAGAGCAATGTGCGAGGTTGTCATTCGCGATATACCACTGCTGTGCGTACAAAGTGACGATTTATACGCCCAGTGGTGGTAAAACGCGCTTGACTTCGTCTATTGCTTTTACTAGTCCATGTAGCGTTGAGGGTGGCTCATAGAATGTTTGACGGCTGGATTGACGGCTGTTTAACGGCGGTTTTGAACGCAGTTTGACGGTGGGTTTAACGGCGGGATTGAAGGCAGTTTGAAGGCGGGATTTATGTAAAACGGGTACAGAAAGAGAGAGAATCTTCTCCAGGTTGAGTAACCTCTATTGGTTGGGCAAGTGGGCTCTGTCCGCAAATCGAGAACGTTTTTTTATCCGACCGCCGGAGTGTTTTATCCGCCGGTTGCGTTTGCCACCGCGCTTGCTTGCACTGAC
>JADYYD010000160.1 GCA_020853845.1 Candidatus Melainabacteria bacterium | reverse complement strand
TATGGACTGCCTGGATTAATTGCAAACATAGCGTTGATTCTCTATACGATAACAACGCTGGCGATTTTCAAAGCCGTGCCCGTCACGCTGACACTGGCTGGTATAGCTGGTTTTATTCTCTCGGTCGGGATGGCGGTCGACGCCAACATTCTCATTTTCGAACGAACGAAAGAAGAATTGAACAACGGCAAGGGTCTGTGGATGGCGATTGAAAACGGCTTCGGCAGGGCGTTTTCATCAATCTTTGACAGCAACGTCAACAGTATGATCGCCTGCGGCGTGCTGATGCTGTTCGGAACATCAATCGTCAAAGGTTTCGCCGTCACTCTGGCAATCGGTGTGGCCGTCTCGATGTTCACCGCAATCACCGCCACGCGTTCGATGCTGCACTTGATACCGAAGAGCTTGGGTATGTTCGGTCACAAGTACGACAAGAAAGGCGTCGAAATTAAGAAGCCGCAGATTTTCAAAGAAGAAGCTAAGAAAGAAGAAGCTAAGAAGGAGGCGCTGTGAAAGTAAAGATAGATCTGGTCAAATACAGATGGATCTGGCTGGGCGTCTCCGGTGTCATTCTCGTGCCCGGACTGATCGCAATGATCATCTGCATGACGAAATTCAGCTCACCACTGAAACCCGGCATCGACTTCACGGGCGGCTCGATTCTGCAATATCAGTTCGAGAAACCGGCACCTCTCGACACGGTCAGAGAAGTGCTCGCCGAAAGCGGCTTCGAAGGTTCGCAGGTTCAGCAGGCATATATTTCAGGAAATGAAGTAATTGTCATGCGTACTAAGGCAATCGACGATGAAATTCAAAAGCGCAAACTCGATGAAGACTTGAAGAGCAAGCTGGGAGAATTCAAGGTGCTCTCGGTCGACAAAGTCAGCGCCACCGTCGGACCCGAACTGCTCTCCAGCGGTCTTCTCGCGCTGGTAATCACTTTCTTGATGATGGTCGGCTACATCTCATATCGATTTCAATTCGACTACGCCGTCTGCGCCATCTTCGCGCTCGTGCACGACGTGGTAGCTCTGTGCGGCATCTTTGCCATTCTTGGTCTGGTCATAGGCACTGAAGTAGACAGCTTGTTTATTTCCGCGGTTCTAACAGTAATCGGCTTTTCGGTTCACGACACCATCGTCGTATTCGACAGGGTTCGCGAAAACGTCAAATATGTCGGCAGCAAGGCTGTGGATGAGAACGGCAATGAGTATAAGAAGAACTTCGGTCACATCGCAAATGACAGCGTCAATCAAACACTGGCGCGTTCCATCTACACTTCATTGACTGTGGTTATCACCCTGTCGGCACTATATTTCCTGGGCGGCGTGACGACCAGAGACTTCGTTCTGGCAATGCTTTTGGGCATCATTTCCGGCACTTATTCCTCGATTTTCAACGCCAGTTGCCTGCTTGTAATGTGGCGCGAGTGGAAAGGCACTATGAACCAGAAGCCAAAACCCAAGGCCGCCTAGTCTTTCGACCTTCTGACATTCATCGAGCTAAGGCTCTGCTAAAATCTCAATCGTCAGACCGATATTGGTGTCCCTGCTCGCAAAAATCGAAATTTCAAGGAATGCACATGGACCCCCAGGAAAATCAATCAGGGCAATCAGCCGAAGATCTGAACGACGAGCAAAAGTGGGACATCTTGACCCGCCCGGAAAAGCTTGGCGAGATACTTCTCAAGCACGGCAAGATCACCCTGACACAACTTGAAGATCTGATCAAAGAGCAAGAAAGATCAGGCATGCCCTTCGGCGAATTGGTTCTGGCAAAAGGAATTATGTCCCGCGAAGATTTGATGAAAGCGCTGGACTGGCAGCACAGAAGCGATCAAGTAATAATCGAGTCCCTGACCGAGATGGTCAGCAAGCAGGGCAAAGAAGGCGAAGAGCAGTAGGGCTCAGCCGAAAGTGGACTCGAAGTGAGATTCAAGGGTAAAACAGCTTACATCACCGGTGGTGGCTCAGGCATTGGCAGAGCTACTGCACTGGCATTTGCCGCCGAGGGCGCCGCAGTCACGATTGTCGACATCGATGCGGAAGGCGCGGATGGAACGGCAAATGCCATTGAAAAACTGGGCGGCAAGTGCCTGGTCATCGAAGGAAATATTTCCTCTTCCGAAGTCGTAGACAACAGCATCAAAGAAACGATCAAAAAATTGGGCGGGTTGGATTTTGTGTTCAATAACGCCGGCTGCGAGTATGTAGCGCCTCTTTTGGAAACGACGGACGCCCAGTGGGACGAAGTAATCGACACCAATTTGAAAGGAACATTCATGGTGGCACGCCAGGCCGCCGAGCACATGGTCCGCACCGGATTCGGTGTCATCATCAATAATGCTTCCGATGCCGGACTGCGCGGCATTCGTCTGAACGCGGCTTACAGCACGTCCAAAGCCGGTATTATCCATCTGACCAAATCAATCGCACTGGATTATGGTTATGCCGGCGTGCGCTGCAATTGCATCTGCCCGGGTTGCATAAAAACACCGCTCTGTGAGCGTTTCAACAAAGAGGTGGGGGCTCGCAAAGGCAAGTCCGGCGAAGAAGTTCTGGACGCGTTTGTCAAAGCCAATATTCCGATGCTGCGCGTAGGCATGCCGGAAGAAGTGGCATCAGTCGTACTCTTCCTTTGCTCAGATGACGCCCGTTATGTCTCAGGCGCGACAATTCCTATCGACGGCGGACTGACCGCCGGCATGTAGTTATGAAAAACAAATGCTGCTAGCCGCGTTCTTGATACTGAACACCATCCTGCTGCTAGCACTGGCTGTGTTGACGACCTCATTCTTCGCGACTTTTCGCAAAGTGCCGAAGTGTGCAATTCCAAACAGCCAATTGCCCCGCATCAGTGTCATAGTACCGGTGCGCAATGAAGAAGGCAAAGTGGCACGCTGCCTGGAATCTCTGGCGAAACAAGATTATCCGGACTTTGAAATAGTCGTCATTGACGACCACTCGACCGATTCATCCGGTCGCATTATTGCCGAAATTGCAGCTCGCTATCCGAAGATCACTGTCATAGAAGGAAGAGAGAGCAGACCGGGTTGGCTCGGAAAGTGCAATGCACTGGATCATGGAACACCGCATGCAAAAGGCGAATGGCTTGTCTTTTCAGACGCGGATACGTACCACCACCCAAACTCCTTGCGTGATGCCGTAGGCGCGGCGATAACCTATCAGGTGGACATGATCAGCTTCATGCCGGTACAAGAGCTTTACAGTTTCACCGAACGCATAGTGATGCCGACCCTTCTGGGCTCATTTTTGATTGGCGATCCTAGCAACAGCATCAACGATCCGAAGAGCGCACGCTCGTATGCATACGGGCAATACATCATGGTAAAACGCACCACATATGATGCCATCGGCGGCCACGCATCCGTCAAAGATCAAATTCTCGATGACATATCCATAGGTCGCGTCACCAAAGAAAGAGGTTATTCCGTAACTGCCTGCGACGGTCGTCCACTATACACAGTGCGCATGTACACGAATTTTTCGGAACTCTGGAGCGGGTGGACTAAAAACGCCTACGCCATCATCAATTGCAATATCGTCAATTTGATTGGAATAGCAATTCTTTTGACACTATGGTTTGTGGCTCCGTTCGCCACTTTAACAACTGCTGCGTTTAATCCACAATTGTTTTCGAGCGCAATTCCAATGCCTGCGGTCTGGTTGTTTATTGTTATTCAATTTGTCAGTTTGATCCATTGGTATGCGCTCAGCACACCGTTTTACAAAGGTCTCGAACCGCTCTGCCTCTACTTCTTCCTCTTGCCGCTTGGTGCGCTTTCCGTGATTGCCTTGTACATCAATTCCGCCCTTTGCTTTCTGACCGGAAAGCAGGTGAAATGGAAAGATCGAGAATATTCAGTCGACTCTTCGCAGCGTGTCAGCACAAAATAGTTTCAAGAGCTCAAGACGTATTGTTCCGCGAGATTTGAAACGCCGGAATCTGTTTCTCGATCTACAAACCGCCTCAATTTCTTGCGTGTGTTTTCACACTTATATTGTGCAAGTGCCCAGTATGCATGCTCTTTCAGCATTGACTCCGGTGCGGACTCGATAAACTTGAAGAGCTTTGCCGCGGCTTTATCGAGATCTTCTTGAGTTATTTTGCAATCGGATGACTGTGACTCTTCGGCTAAAATATTGCCGATGACGGCAAGTGCGTTGCGCGCCAGTCCACGCAGCTTTGGGCGCCTCAATGGGGTGTGCGCGAAGCGCTCGCGGAATGCTTCGTCCGTCTCTAATTCCAGAATCGAAAAAAGATCCAGGTAGTGTCCGGCACCTTTGTCCGGGGAAAATTCTTCCCATGGCGCCGCATTGGGGCGTTGATTATAGGGACACACGTCCTGGCAAACATCGCAGCCGAAAACCCAGCGGCCAAGCTGTTTTCTCAACCCCAATGGTATTCCCTCTTTGTTCTCGATCGTCAAATAGGAGATGCATTTATTTGCATTTACACCGACACCATATTCGATGGCATCGGTAGGGCACCCTTCACCGCAACGGAAACACTTTCCGCACGTGCCTGCATATGGTTCGTCCGCATCAAGCTCCAGCTCGGTTATCAGCTCGGCGACAAAATTGTACGTACCCATCAATTCAGGTCCGATTATCAAGGTATGCCGACCGGCAAAACCCAGCCCGTGACGTGCGGCCAGCCCCTGCTCGAATAGCGAAACGTCGTCCGTATAAGCCTTTGCCAGCACCTTTCTGCCGGCGATTTTTTCGATGCGCGCGTTAAGTTCTCGCAACTTAGCCCGGATTACTGCATGATAATCCAGGCCCACTGCGTAGCGGGCAACCTTGCCGAAAAAGCCCGGTGGCGGCGGCGGGACCTCACTGTAATAGCTCACAGAAACAACGATCGCAGAACGCCCCTCCGGATAGAGCAGTTGCGGAGATGTTCTAAAATGTGGGTTGCGCTTCAGGTATTCCATACCGGCGGCGTAACCAAGCGCCAGCCAACGCTCGTATTCCTGCCGCTCGGTTTCCATGGGCTCAAGCGAAGCAATTACAGTGCGCTGAAAGCCGAGTTCGGCTGCGGCAGCCTTTATCGATTCTTTCAAAGATTGCGGCGTGGTCATGGCTCGATAATACCCTGGTTAGGCGATATAAGCGAATCAAATAGAAAGTAAGGCACACAGGTCGAACAGATAATGGAAAAACAGGAAACCGCGCTTGAGCTCAAAGATTTCGAATTTGAACTGCCTGCCGAATTGATCGCGCAGGAGCCGCTTGCCGAGCGGGATACGTCTCGGCTGCTTGTTGTAGACCGCGCCGCTGATAGTTTGAAACACGTGCATTTCAAGGACATCCTGGATTTTCTCACACCGGGAGATGTCATCGTCGCCAACGATACACAAGTAATACCAGCAAAGTTATTCGCAAGGCGAAAAAGCGGCGGCACCATCAAGCTGTTATTGCTCAAACCGAGAGGCGCATCAGCAGCCGTATGGGAAGCTATGGCGACTTCTCTAAAACGTCTCAAGATTGGTGAGGAATTGCAGCTCGATTCATCGAGCGGGACTGTTTATCCGCTCATCATCAAAGATCTGACAGTAGGCCCGGATGGATTTAAAAGATTGATTGTCGACCTCGGCGACCGGTCAGCAGTTTTTGATGTGTTAAAAGATGCAGGCTATGCGCCGCTTCCGCCCTATATTCAGCAAGAGCAAGATTTGCAGAATGGATCCGAAAACGGCCGTCGAGCAAAAGATCTTGATTGCTATCAAACTGTTTTTGCCCGGCACCCCGGAGCTGTCGCCGCTCCCACAGCGGGTTTGCACTTCACTGCCGATCTGCTGGAAAAATTGAGCGAAAGCGGCATCGAGATGCACAGGATTACGCTGCACGTTGGGCCCGGCACGTTCAAACCAATTTCGACGAGCGTTGATGAACACACGATCGAAGCGGAAACATATTCAATAACCCAGGAAACTGCCGACGCCGTAAATGCCGCCAAGAAACGAGGCTCTCGAGTGATTGCAGTGGGCACGACCAGCCTGCGCGCGCTAGAATCAGCCGGAGCGGATGGCGTGCTAAGACCGATCGTTGATGGCAGCACGAGCCTGTATGTCAAACCGGGGCATCAATTCCGAATCGTCGATAGCCTGATTACCAATTTCCATTTGAGCGGCTCCAGCCTGCTGGTGCTGGTTGCGGCATTCGCAGGGCGGCAAAGGATTCTGCAAGCATATGAAGACGCGGTCAGCAAGCGCTACCGCTTTTACAGCTATGGCGACGCCATGCTTATCTTGTGATCAGCTACTCGGCGCCGACAAATTCGGTCATCTGAGCGATCGCGATATTGTTGCCGCCGGTCCGCTCTACCGACTCGCACGCCATATCAGCTTGCACGATAAGTTCTTCTGCTTCGCCTGAATGACCTGGTCGGTGCGCGATGCCGATGCTGACTGTAACTTGAAGTTTGTGCCATTGCCACTGCAATACGGACGTTTCCACGTCTTTGCGCAGTCGCTCAGCGGCAATATTGGCGCCCTTGCCCGGCGTTTCCGGCAAAATAATCAAAAACCGCTCGTTGACATACCGACCGGCAAGATCAATGTCGCTGCGTGTAACCGAATTCAAGCGCTCGCCGACATGAGCAAGCATCGCATCGGCAGCCGATGGACCGTACTGGCGCTCGATATTGGACAGTCCGTCAATAGCCACGACGAGCACTGCAATAGGTCGGTTGAAACGCTTGCCGCGCTTGAGTTCACGACGAAGCATGCGCAGCATGTATTGAAACTTCAGGCAGGGAGTCTGGGCGTCGAAAAACGCCAGGGCTTCGATCTCTTCCTCGGTTAGAGGCTTGAGTTCCTGCTCATGATATCCGCCAATCTTCGTACCTGTGTGCAGCAGGTCCATGGCCTTTTCGGTTTTCTCAAAGTCCCAAGTAACCTGGTTGCGAACATCAGAAACCCTGCGATGAAACAGGTTGTCTTTAATAACCCATTCGTCGCCACGTTTGTTGCCAGGATTGTTTCCCGGAGTATTGCCCATAAGACAGCAGCGTTCTCCTTGACAGAAGAGAGGCGGAATCACCGAAAACTTTATTCCCCTGGGGGAAAAACTCAATCTTATACCATTGGTATTTATAGCTATATATTAAAAGCTTCGATGAGCACAATCGGTCTGCAACCTTTATTGGGCGACCAGGTTGCGCGAGAGCAAATGCAATCGCACCATATTCAGTGCGGCGCTGGAGGTTCTGAACCTAATCTCCTGGCGGCTTAGCTTTGATCCCAGGGTGAGCAATTTTGTGTCCAACTGTCCATTCCCATACAATCCCAGGTAGACGGTTCCCACAGGTTTATCGGCCGTTCCGCCGGTGGGCCCGGCGATTCCGGTGATACTCAAACCTATGTCCGCGCCCGATAATTTCGCAACTCCCTCTGCCATCGCCCGGGCGCATTCCTCGCTGACAGCTCCAAAGCGGTCGAGGATATCTTGAGAAACACCAAGAAGCGCATGTTTAGCCTCATTGGCGTAAGTCACCGCGTTGAGCTTGATATATTGCGAGCTGCCGCCGATGTCCGTCAGGCGCTTGCTGACAAGACCTCCGGTGCATGACTCGGCAACGGATATCGTCAAATTGCGCTCGACGAGCATCTGACCGACCACGCCTTCAAGCGTGTCTTCGTCCTGTCCATAACAGAGTTTGCCGCTTTCACGCCGAATCTGCTCGGCGACCGGAATCACGAGCGCCTTTGCTTCTTCCATTGTTTTCGCCTTTGCAGCCACTCGCAATCGGCATTCACCCTGCCCCGCATAGGGCGCGACTGTGGGGGAAGTTCCATCGAGCAATGCACTGTATTTCTCTGCCAGTGCGGATTCGCCAATTCCATAGTGTTTCAACTCGATGCTGAAGATAGCGCCAGTGAGGAAATTATCGGCAATGAATGCCGCTCCCGACTCGGCCCACATACTGACCAGCTCGGACGGAACACCAGGGAAAGTCAGAATTGCCCGCTTGCGCGCGGGGTCGCAAACTCCCGCACCGGCGAGAACTTCCTCAGGCACCACCCACATGATTCCGGGCGCAGTGCCGTTGGGATTGTGCAAAACACCGGCACCTTCAGGGCGCATCGCTTGTTTCTTATTCGATTCGGGCATGCTCAGATGCCTTTCTGCAAACAGGCGCTCAATGTCCTTGAGCACTGCTTCGTCCATGACCATCGGCAGTTTAAAAAACTCGGCAATGCACTCGGTTGTCAAATCATCAGCGGTTGGACCCAGCCCGCCTGATGTCAAAACAATATCGGAGCGATCGAAAGCTTGTTTCAACGTGGCTTTGATGCGGTCTTTGTTGTCGCCGACAGTGACCCGGTAATAACAATCAATGCCCAGCCTCGCCAGCTCTGTGGCGAAGAATTTGGAATTAGTGTCCAGAACTTCGCCAAGAAGCAGCTCTGTACCGATTGATAAGATTTCCGCATTGGCCATGCAACCAGTCTACGCTATATGCGCCAAGAGAAAAACTCGCCTGCATCAGTTGACACGTCAATTCCTCGATATTTGCATGGTCACTGAGTGAAGAGCTTTCTGCCAAGAACTTCTGTCTTGGGCATTTTTAGGGCATTCTCCGAGAGCACGACCGAGGTTCTCCATTCATCAATGCCTTTTAAGCCGCTAAAGCCATGCACCATCGTTCTTCTAGTTAAATCATCCAGCATGGGACGAAAATGTCTAATCGCAACAGCTTCGCCATGCGCTCGCCCATGTCTTCCCCAAATATGCATTCCAGCGGCTTTGCCGCTGTCGATGATTAAAGGAGATCCTGAAGAACCGCCCAGTGTATCGATTGAGTGCGATATGCCGAGATATGGCGTATCTCCATCTCTTACCACCTGCTTGAATCCTTCAATCCGACCGCTATTCATCACTTTTTCCGGCACACCGGAGGGGTTTCCGATTATGTGAGCGCGCACACCAGGCTGTAACGAACGCGCCGGTGCAAATTCGAAGGCTCTTACGTACTGCAATCCGTCAACATGAAAGAGAGCCAAATCCTTACTGCGGTCTCTCGCCAATAATCTGGCCGGCAACACTTCTCCGTTGCTCATAAGCACTCTGAAACTGCCATCCTTGAACTTGTCCACAACATGGTTGGCCGTCGCTGCAATGCCATTTTCCCTAAGGAAAAAGGCAGTTCCGCCTCCGCCATCCTTGGTTCCAAGCACCTGAATCGTCGAGTCTTTGAACGACCGGTAGAGGAAGCCACGCTGTCCGAACTCTCGCTCGATACTTACTGCTGGGGCTGGATACTCGATTGCGCCTTTTTTGAGAAATTCTCTACTCACAGTCGGTATGGCGATACTTCCGGGCGGCAATTGCTTAGGAATGAGATTGTCGAAATGCCCTGTTCGCAAAATATCTTGCAAGTCGACGGGTTGTTTCACCCCGTTGCGCATGACCCAGGGAGCCGAAGGTGAAATTCCATCTCTTGCCATAACGCTTATGGCATTGCCTGATTTAACAAGGGCGTTCGTTGCCGCCGTTTCCGTAGCGGTCCCTGCATGACCGCCCATCTGAGGAAGAGATTTCTTGCCCAATAAACGCGCTGCATCGTCAGCGAGACTCACCGCCCCTTCTGCCAGAACGCCTCTAAAGCGATAAGCCGCCAATGCCAGAAGGGCGCCGCCGGTAAACTCGACGGGATGGTTGCGAACGGTATCGTAAGCAGCGATAGCAGCCGCGGTCAGCCAATTGTGTTGGGGCTGTTCGGCTTGCGGTTGGGCGGCGGATTCGATTTCTTGTGTCGCGCCCGACTCACGAATTGTTTTACCTTCGGGGTCGACGATTGGTACGACGCCTGGTACGACGCCTGGTTCGACACCTGATGTGACTGGCTCAGCCTCAAAGTCAGCGCCAAGGGCGACACCTGCACCACATAATTCGGGCAGATTTTGTATAGGCTTTAAAAACGATTCGGAGCTCAGAGCTTCGTTCATTGGAAAATTTCAGTAGGGCACGCTCATAGTAAATATTTATCAGCGTGAACTAACTGTGAAACCAGCATGGGAAAGTACGCAGCCGCAGGGGATTACGTCAAACAATCAAAGGGCAGGCTTTCGAAAAAGCCCGCCCTCGATTTAACCGGCGATTGCCGTTTGCGTTGCCACCATCGGCACCATTTCGGTGGCGCCTTCGTAGCTGTTGAACAGCTCCGAAAGTCTGCCGTTTTGCGCAAGCACTTCACTGACTTCGCCACATTCGACGATCTCACCGTTGTGGAAAACGTAGACCACATCGAACATGTCGAGGAGGTGGAGTTTGTGCAATGACGAAACCACACATCTGTCAGAGAACGCGTCCAATATATTGGCGTAGATTACTCTTTCGTTTTGTGGGTCGACGCTCGAGGTCGGCTCGTCCAACAAGACTACCTCGCTGTCCTTCGCGAAGAAGATACCCCTCGCGAGTGCCAATCTCTGCTTCTCACCGCCGCTCAGGTTTACACCTTTCTCGGCGATGCTCGTCTCCAGCCCGTTCGGCAACCGTTTCAAAACGGGCTCGAACCTCGCCATCCGAATCGCTTCGCGGATTTCGTTTTCATCCACTTCCAATCCGAAAGTGAGGTTGAATCCGATCGTATCCGAGAAAATTTCCGGATCTTGCGGCATCAAAGTGGTGGCATCAGCCACTGCTTTCAAACCGCCCGGCACTTCAGTACCATCGACCAAGACGCTTGCGCTATGAGCGTTTTGCGTACCTCTCAGCAGGCTGAGCAATGTGCTCTTGCCACTTCCGCTTTCACCGACAAAGGCGATCGACTGTCCTTTTTTCAAAGTCAAGTTGATGTCTTTGAGGTGGTGCTTGCGATGTTTGTCGTCTTCGTAAGTGAAGTTGAGATTTTTCACCTCGAGCACATGCCACTCTTCGGGAAGATGGAACTGCTCTTCTTCACTGCCGTCAGCCGACAATTCTTTCATGCCGTTGGCGATTGGCTCGGCGCTCTTCACGTCTGCCGATTGTCTTACGACTGTGCCGTAAATCCAGGCGAACTGGTAGAACGAATCTCCGATTCTCCTCAAGTATTCGAAGAGAGTGAAGAAGGTTCCGCCTTCGATTGTTTTTCCGGCACCGACAGTCGTTGCTGTATACCAGCCGAGCACAGTCACGATCATCGTTGCGATGAGCACGGTCGTGATGCACCATTTGATCTCGTTGATCGTGTTGTTTGATTTAAACAGCGACAACGGCTGGAACATTCTCCTCAGCACTTCTCCATGCACTCGGTGTTCCACCCTCAACGTTATAACGCTGATGATGTTGGTGATGTAGTCGTGCACTGCGGATGCAGTGGAGTTTTCGAAACGATTGAGCGTGCTGTAGTTTTTCACCAATACGCGGTCGAAACCGAATATTACTGCAATTGCCAGCAACGTCACAACCGACGCGATCAGTCCGGCCATCGGCATGAAAATCATAAGCACAATCATGCTGCCGATCAACCTGAAGAACATGTAGGCGATCTCGAAGGACGTATCGAAAAATTCGAAGAGCGAATTGGATGCTCTGTTTACTTTGTCGATACTGTCACCGGAGTGGTGCTCCCTGTGCCATTTCAAAGGCAATTTGGTCAAAGTTGAAAACAACTTGCCTTTGAACGCAGCCTTCATGTTGAATGCCACATATCTTTCCAGCAATCTGCCTGGTCCGTGGAAAACCCAGAACCCGACTTGCGTGACGAAGTAGATCAGCAAGTACATCTTCACTTGATCCATAAGGTGATCACGTTGAAGCGTGCCTGTTGAAAGACCTGCAACACCACTCTGCATGCAGTTGATGAGTTTGCCGATGATATAAGGCTCGGCAAGCATCATCGCCTGAGCCAAGGCGAACATTACTGTGTAGACGAGAATTAGTGCGCGATATTTACCGGCGTAAGCCCAGCCGGTCACTAATAGATAAACGATAGGATTTTTCATCAGCATAATTACCTGAAATGACCTCATGTCCAAAACGCAAAACTTGCGCAGGCAGTGCCTTACGAGTTTTCTTGATTTGGATGAGGAATCGCATCATTTATCCACCTAAATACTTTAGTTTGAACGAAAGTTTGAACGAGTCACTAAAACGGCGCCCAAATTTGGCACCGACAGATCACCATTATACGTGTCGCACTAAATTGCGCAAGTGTGTTTTTGCAAATGTGTATCAAATGTGGTGCGCAAATGTGGTGATCTTTGTGGTGATCTTTTTGGTGATCTTTTTGGTGATCGTCGAGGTGATCAATGTTGTGATTGAATCCAAAAACCGGCGCAAAAAATTCGTGCCCGGATAGAGTCAATAATTGCCGCTTCAGTACATACAAGTATTTTCCCAGGAAAATACTTGGTGCCTTTCCCGAAAACATCCAGCCAGCAAGCATTTTGAAGCTTTTCAGGACACCCACACATCAAAAATCCGCAAAGCCTTGGTGTTGCAAGGTTTGGAGGAATCGGAACAATTGAATTCCCAGGAATTTACTTGTAAGTGAAAGATCAATATTCACGCGTATGTACCGGGAGCAAATTGCGAAAAGCGCCGCCCGTCGCGTTTAACCCTATGACCCAAAAGTGTCCCAATCGCGACCCAAATCATCCCGACCTCGTCCGTATTCTGAGTGCATCGAGGGCAACGCACCTCCCAAGCACCAAGGCTCAATCAATACGAGGACGAACATCATGAGTATCGACACAAACATCCAAGCCGGCGCAGACGAAATGGCAAAGCAACTGGACAAGTGTAAAACGGTAGCGCAAGCGGAAGTTGTCGCAGACAGATTGAGAGCTGACTTCATAGATTGCATGTCTCAAGGAGAAGAAGGCAAAGAGCGCTGGGGAAAAATCGCAAGCGCAATGCAATTTAACTCAAATGACCATGACGGTGTAGGTTACGATGTTCAAGTAAAATACAATAACGGATTGCCAGAACTGACGCTGGTTAATGGAGAAGGCGGAATCGTGAATCCATTTAGTGGCAAGCGTCACTTCACCGAAACTCTGTCAGTCAACGAAGATCATTCCAGCCGCAAAGGCCTGACTCCGCACGCCGAATCAGGCGCAGCCCCCCGCAGCGTTCTCCCCATCGAAATGAGATAGTGTCACAGCTTTAGCCCGGTAGCCTGGTGTCAGGAAAAGAGCTCTCGAAAGAGGGCTTTTTTCACATTTGCACTAACGACATTTACACCTAATGTTTCGAAACCATGTCGTGATCTTCAAGCATCTCTGCTTTGTTGAAAGGAGCATTCTCGTCGGTCAACCAGCGCGTGTATACAATTGCAGATGCGACGGCGAGCGCCATGTGACAAATAATCGGTCCGACAACCAAGCAACCACTGGCGGTGCTCAATCCAAAGAAAATCAGATCGAGAACTGCGAGCGGAATGAAAATTGCATCGTCGGTTGCATGCCAGCTCCTCTTCATCGCTTCAATCGGCCCGCAATTTTGGTCAACAATGAAGTACGGCACCAACTGCCATTTGAGAAACAGCAATGCAGCAGGAATCACGAGCCAACCCGTGAGCCCGATTGCTATCGTGGTGAGCGAGAGTGCGACAAGACTCGACAACATTTGCCCCGGACTGCAGAGAACGTCGCTCATTTTTGTAGGAATGCCGCGCGTAATTTTCAGCGCAATCTTTGCCCATCCTGCCCAAAAGCCACCGATGGTCAGCACACCGACAAGCAAGCCGACCAGAGCAAACGGTCCACCTTTAGGAAAATTGAGCAGGAATTTGTCGACACCCCAGCCCGCGGCCGACAGCACGCAAGTGAGCAGGACCGGTCCGCCCAGAGTCAAAAACCAGCCGATGAAGAGAGGGAAGAACTGTTTTACGGTCAAAACCCACGAATCTTTGAGAGTTTCGAGCGCGTATAACGAGTTCTCTTTGACGGTCGCTACTTCGAATTTCATGCCTGCTCCTGGTTTGGCAACTGGATTCAACGAGTTTTGCCAGTGGCACAAATATACCCCCACCAACAACCCGCGAGTTATCAAGCACCAAATGAATTAGCCTTTTCACCTTTCTGGCGTTTTTTGCCAAACGGCGTTTTTGCCAAACTTTGCCAAACTGCGTTTAATCATCAACTTTATAAAACGCGCTACGCTAACGCGTGACGGCTGAAAGTGCGGGCGCTGCGCGCTCTCGACTATTTTATGGACGGTTTGAAATGACAAGAAAAGGCGTAAAGCGAATCACAGCGGCTCTTTTGAGCCTTTTTGCCCTCCCCACGATGCAGCTATCCGGCAATGCAGCGGAGTTCACGATTCCATCCCAACTTACCGACACGGTCAGCTCAGATGTTATGTCCAAGTTCACGTACAAAGAGGACGGCGAGTTCACTGCCGCCTCCGGTCTGCCTACTTATGAATGGCTGCCCGCCGGCAAAGAACCGGAAGCAGTCATTATCGGCATTCATGGTCTGACCTTGCACGGGCGCCGTTATCGGGTTCTGGCTCGCACCATGGCGCTTTCGGGAATCGCCTTCATCTCTTTCGACATGCGTGGCTTCGGTCGCTGCAACTACGACACCGAGAACAAGTTCAGCACCCCCACCGATAATCGGCACAAACTGTCCCATCAAAAGAGCTATGAGGAAATTGTCAAACTCACGCAGGCGGTGAAAACAAAATATGCCGGCAAGCCCGTCGTATTGCTGGGTGAGAGCCTCGGTTGCACATTCTGCATAAAGGTCGCCGGGGAGAACCCGTCGCTCGTGGATGGGCTTGTTCTTTCCGCTCCGGCCGTAAAGGTCAATCCCAAGATGTACATTTCACCGTCGGACATCAAAGCAGGTCTGGCATCGCTGATAAGCAAAGGGCATAAGGTGAATCTGCACAGCTTCCTAACAAAACTGGTCAGCCCGCGCAAAGAAGTGGTCGATGAACTGCTCTGCGATCCGCTCATGACCACGGAACTTTCGCTGGGCGAATTGATTTCCACAGACGAATTCGTGGAGAAAACAGCCAAACTCGGCAAGCTGTTGGGCGATCATTTGCCTCTTTTGATCATTCAAGGAAGCATAGATGGTTGCGTCGCGCCTGTTCATGTCACCGATTTGATGATGAACATTCCTTCCGACGATCAAACTCTTTGCTGGAGAGGAAAGCAGGGCCACCTTCAGCTTGAAACATCATTCGTGCGCGCGACCACTATCGATGCGCTCGGTGACTGGATCGAAGACCACAGCCCATCAGGCAAAGACCGCGTCGCTGTTTTGAAAAAGAGCGTCGAGGATGTCGGCGGGCGACTG
>JADYYD010000159.1 GCA_020853845.1 Candidatus Melainabacteria bacterium | reverse complement strand
CACATGCGTTTTTTGAATTGCTGATTTCTGTTTCTTCCAATTTTCAGAGCCTTTCACCTTTCTTGCCAGGCTGCGTTGCTGATTTGCTAATTTCTTTTGACGCACTTTGAAGCTGTCAACCGGCTTGAACACCTGTCCATCTGAGAGCGTGGCGAAGAGTGCTACGCCGAGATCGATACCAACTGCGGTGCTGCTTGGATGTTTCGGTTCCACTTCTACGCGTTCAACTTGAATTGAGACAAACCATTTGCCGCCGGTTCTTGAAACCGTCACATTCTTTATGGTGCCTACAATTTCGCGACTCTTGCGAAACTTTACCCAGCCAATTTTTGGCAGATAGATTTTTTTCTCGTCGACTTTTACACCTTGCGGAAATCTGAAACAGTCATGACGCCCCTTCTTCTTGAAGCGAGGCATGCCTTTTAACCCAGCTAGAAAATCCCTCATCGCCAGATCTTGATCTTTTAAAACTTGCTGAAGTGGCTGCGAATGAACATCTGTGAGAAAAGAAACTTCTTTCTTAAATTGAGTCAATGCCTTACACGATTCAGCATAGCTGAATACTTTTTTCTTTTGCTCTAATTGTCCTTTTTGCCGTTCAAGATTTTTATTCCAGACCAAACGAGCACAGCCGGCAAACTGACTCAAACGGTCACTTTGTTGACCATTTGGCTCGAGTCTAAATCGGTAGGCAGAATATACCATCATATGTATAGTATGTGATTGGTATGTGCGAGATGCAAATAAAATTAGATCCGGACGGCACTGCGTTTCGAGTCTGCAAGTGCATTTGATCTTTGTGACAAAATACCGCCACAACAGCGCTCTCCTGAGTGATATTTGGCGCCTTTCCATCTCCGCCCTAAAGGGCGAAGTTTTTCGGCTCGTTTGGTAAAGCTCCGGCCGGCACTCCTGGTGCAAAGCTTTAGTTACTCTTTCCTTGTCAAAACCTTCAGGTGGTGAACTGGCGGGCTTTTGCCTGTTAATATACGGTTCGTACAGACCTCATGCGCGCGCTCCGGTCTTTGTGAAGCCGCGCTCATCAATTCGAATTGGAAGCCAGTGACAGCAGACCCGAATCTCATCCGCAATTTTTCCATCATTGCCCACATCGACCACGGCAAGTCGACCCTGGCCGATCGCTTATTGGAATACACCAAAACCATCGCCAAGCGTGACATGCAGGCGCAGATTTTGGACACCATGGATATCGAGCGCGAGCGCGGCATCACCATCAAAGCGCAGCCGGCGCGCATGGAATATACGGCAAAAGACGGCAAGAATTACATTCTCAATTTGATCGACACCCCCGGACACGTCGACTTCGGTTACGAAGTTTCGCGCAGTCTGGCAGCTTGCGAAGGCGCGCTGCTGGTGGTGGATGCCAGCCAGGGTGTGGAAGCGCAGACGCTCGCCAATGTTCACCTGGCTGTGGAAAACAATCTCGAGATTGTCCCAATTATCAACAAAATCGACCTTCCGAGCGCCGATCCAGAGCGCATTCAAGCCGAGATCGAAGAGGTGATCGGACTGGACGCCAGCCATGCTGTTCTGGCTTCGGCAAAGAATTACATCGGCATTGAGGAAACTCTCGAGGCGATCGTCAACTTCATTCCGCCTCCGCCTAACACAGTGAAAGACCCTCTGCGCGCGCTGGTTTTCGACAGCTATTTCGAAAGCTATCGCGGCATCATCGTCTACTTCCGTGTCAAAGACGGCGAAATTCGCATGGGTGACAAAATCACTTTCATGGAAAACGACACTGATTTCGAAGTCACCGAATTGGGCGTCCTGCGTCCGCAGCAATTCAAAGTAGATCGGCTCGGGCCCGGTGAAGTGGGATATCTGGCAGCTTCTATCAAGGACGTTGCGACGCTCGTCGGCGATACCATTACGCACACTGATAAGGCTGCACCGGAGCCGTTGCCCGGCTATCGTCCAGCCAAGCCGATGGTTTATGCAGGTCTCTACCCTGTCGATAACGAGCAGTATCCTGACTTGCGCGAAGCGCTCGAGAAGCTCATTCTCAACGACTCGTCTTTGCAATATGAGCCGGAAACCTCGGAGGCTCTCGGCTTCGGTTTTCGCTGCGGATTCCTCGGACTGCTGCACATGGAGATCATTCAAGAGCGTCTGGAACGCGAATACGATCTTCGTCTCATCACCACTGCACCGTCAGTTGTTTATCGCGTGACGAAAACAGACGGCTCTGTGCTCATGATCGAAAACCCGGCGTTTTTGCCTGATCCGAACTATCGCACGATGATCGAAGAGCCTTATGTGACTGCTTCGATTATGGTGCCCAATGACTTTGTCGGTCAGATTATGGAACTCTGCCAGGGACGGCGCGGTATTTTCCATGATATGAAATACCTCGACCCGCGCCGCGCGATGCTGCATTACGAGCTGCCGCTGGCGGAAATCATCACCGACTTTTTCGATCAATTGAAGTCTCGCTCTCGCGGCTATGCAAGTCTCGATTATCACTTCAATGAATACAGAGAATCGAACCTTGTAAAACTGGATATCCTCATCGGCGGCGAGCCGTGCGATGCTCTGTCGGCTATCGTTCACCGCGAGCGAGCCGCGGGCTACGGCAGACTTCTGGCTGAAAAGTTGAAGAAGCTCATCCCTCGCCAGATGTTCGAGGTTCCAATTCAAGCTGCAATCGGCGGCAAGATCATTGCGCGTGAAACAGTTTCCGCGCAGCGTAAAGACGTTTTGTCCAAGTGCTATGGCGGTGACATTTCTCGTAAGCGCAAACTTCTCGAGAAACAGAAAGAAGGTAAGAAGCGGATGAAGTCCGTCGGTCGAGTCGAGATTCCGCAGGAAGCATTTATGGCTGTACTTAAGCTCGAGGAAGACTAAGTGCCCAAGCGCAAATCCGGCGACGAAGAAAAGCCGAAGAAGCCGACAAAAAAGAAAGAAGCCACGAATAAATCCGACGTTTCGAAAACTCCAAAGGCACATTCGGAAAAAGGTTGCGATCGCGATCAGCTTGACGCGCAAAAACTTGTTGCATCCAACATTCCTGAAGAGGACGAAGAGGAGCCGGATTCGCGCATCTTCAGAATGCTTCAAGGGCAGCGCTTGTCGCCCGAGGAAGCACGTGAAACTGCCGTGCGGGCGCGCAAGTTATTAATCGAATCGTGGCATAGCCGCGACGAGTTGTATCGAGAATTGTTCGGTGAGCCTGCTTATGTCACGCCCGGTCCATACGCACCGCCACCGGTGCTCGCCGAGGAAGATGTAATTCTTCCCGAGGATCAGAAAGAAAGAGGCGAGACGGGCGATCCCGGTGATCCGAATCTTGACGAACAGCACCTGAATGTTCTTGTCTATTCACCCGATCCGACCAGACCCTATTGGACTTATGTCACTGCTGGACTGAGCAGCCCCTGGCTGCAAGATTCACCCGCAGAAGTCACAGGCTTCGGTTGCGAAATCATGATCAAGTCCAAAGAAGACATGCCCTGGGCTGTGCAAATCCTGCGCACCATGGCGTTCTACATACTCAATCATGCCGGCACGCTTTCGCCCGGCGTCAGGATTGATTTGAACGGACCGATTATTCCTAATTCTCAATCAAAGCTCACGAACATCTTCATCTGGTATCCGGATGATGCGCCTGACTGTTGGTATTACTTGCCGTCCGGCGGCTTCGGTCTGTTTATAGCAATAGGCATCACGCCTGACGAGAGGCAATTCGCCGAGTCCATCGAAGAGTACGGCACCTGGTGTATTCAGCAGGTGCTTCGCCAGATGGGTCACGATCAAGTTACCGACCCTTATCGCCCGAGCGTTATGGATCAAGAAGGCATCGGTCTGGCATTGCTGAGAACGAAGTCTTTTGCAGACAACTTTAGAGAGAACGTCGCATATGGAAGCGGCGAGTCTTTCGACAGCTCAGAGCGCTGAGCGAAGTTCGACCCGCCGCTTCTTTAAGTTTGCGCCGCTATTTCATGATGTTGCTGAGTGCTTCCGATGCGCCTTTTAGCATGATCGAGTCAAGATTGTTGTCGGAACGAACTGTTACTGTTCCGGCTGTATTGACGCCGGTTATGTAGGTAGCCTCGGCTCCAGCCGGTCCGACCGTTCCATTCGTTGCGCCTTGCAGAGTCACGTCGTCCATCGCCACGGCAGTTGCCGCTCCGGTTGATGCGAGTTCTTCTGCTCCTTTTTTCCAGGCATCTTTTTCAGTGGATGTGACAGCGTAAGTTGCGCCTCCTGCTGTCACGAGCGTTTCATGTTTTCCATCTGCCCGCACGATTTCGGTGTGATAGGAGAGAGGTTCGAAGTTTCCATTCGTGAGTTGAGCGATCTTTTTGAAGACGGTGATTCCACCCTCTTCCTCTGTTGTTTCTAAACCTGCACAACCGATTGTATTTATGTGAATTCCTCTGGCAATCGCTTGCTTCGATTCAGCCTTCCAATCGTAAGTTCTTCCTTTCAGGTGAGGTGGCGCGTCTCCAATCAGAAAAAGCAGTTTCGCCGTTTTTTCCTTTTCGTTCCATTTCAGGTCGTTGACCGCGGAATGCAAACCGCAGTCTACTGCCTCCGGACCGTCTCCGCCGCCCTCAGCCGCGAGTTCGGAAATATCTTTCACGACTTTATCTATGTTTTCCGAGAAAGGAAACACTTTGGTGACGTAGTCATCTCCTTTGTCTCGATAAGCGACCAAACCCACGCGGACAATAGGCTTTTCCTTGCTGGCGCTGAGTTGGCTCACCATTGATTTTACTTTCGCTTTGACCGTGTCGATTTCACCTTGCATGGACGAGGTGGTGTCAATGCAGAAGGCGACGTCCAGACGCGCGCGCTTTCCGTCCTTCGCTTTGGCGGCTGGGCCGAGAAGCTTGGAATAGGTATCTTTCGCGTCAACGTCTTTTAGGACGACATCTGTATTGTTATCCAGAATAGCGACGGCAGTTGTGGTGCGGGGGGGCGTTGCTGTTGTAGTCGCCGACATGCCCTGCGAATAGAGATGCGAGATCAGCCCGTGAACAACGAAAGCGGTGCCCACAGTCAGCAATAGAGTTTTGGCGCGCATAAAAAGTCCTCCAATAAAGTGGAATTGGGGCGCAGCGTGAAACCTCAGCGCGTGGCACGCTGAGCAGCGCAATGCCCCACCAGGTCAGTTTGTTTGTTTGTTAGTAAGTGATTCCTAAGCCGGAAGAAAGCTCCGACATTGCCAGTCTAGCTACCGGCGCAATCTAAGTACACAGGGTTTTCCCTGACAGGTCGCTGTGCACGTCAAATACCTGCGTTAGCCCATTCCGCAAGCGACATAAGGAGGATCTTCTGCCATGTTCCATCGCTCCCACCACACGAGGTGTCCACATCCTACCGGACGAGGATAAAGAATACTGTCGTCCTTAAGTCCTACCAAGTTGAACAGAATTTCCTTTTCTTTTGCAGCCAGTTCCGCTTTACCTAATCGTGCATACCAGAGAGCTAGATCACGATGCATTTTCCTACGATTGTGATTATCCGCCGGCAACTTGTCTGAAATCGCAGCAGCTCTTTGCAGAAGTTTTTCCGCCTTTATAAAGTTGTCACTGGTGTAATTGTCAATCTTAATCGGCTCGATTTTGGGACTCACATCGTCTTCGATTCGGATCGCAATGAAACCATAAGCCATTAAACAAAGAACAGAACTCGCAGCCTCGATCATGTCCTTGTCACTTCTCCGGTTATTTTCGCAAGACCGAAGAGCGTCGTCTAGCATTTCATGGCACCTTGAGAGTTCATCAGCATTTTCGACACTTTTGAATAGTCTGGACGCTATAAACAACAGTTGCAAATCGGTGGACGACTTGATTGGCAATTCTATTTTTGTAAGTGCTGACTGAATTGTTAAATTGGCGATTTTCAAGTTTTCGACAGGGATTTTTTGAGTGGTAGGTGCGAGATTGTCTCCTGAGGCTACTCTCTGTGCAAAATTGAAAATTGTTTCCGCCAATACTTTCGAACTGGGAGAGGCGGAACGATTTTTTACGTCATTACGAAATTGGTCATAGACAAATGAGATTTCGCGACCAGACAGATATTCGTTAGCAATTAAAAGCAAGTAAAATGCTTTCTCTTCCTTTGCCAACTTCTTATTTTCTTCAACCAGCTCAACTAAAGTCTTTGAATTTTTTGATTGCGCCTTTGAAATTGCTGGTTGCTGTGAATGCAGCAAGCCACTAGCAAACAGTATTGCCAGCAATGCCTTTCTTCGCGAAATCTTCTTCATAAAGTACCCTTTCAACCGTTCAGATTCTTAACTTTCTACTCTCCAACTCGCTGCGCCCACTTGCCCATAAGCTCGCGCGCCACTTCGACCATATCAGGATCGAATTCGCTAATGTATTCGCGATAACTTTCAAATTGAGGATTCGAGTTCAATTCCTCCATTATTTCTGCATGTGATTTTCCACTCGCTAGCAGCTCATTTAGCGCGTCTTGGAACTCTTGAAGTTTGAGTGTGTCAGGCATAGCAAAACTCCAATATCTGCTCCATCGACTCGAAATCGTCTCGAAACTCGCTTTGAGCTTCGAGGGAGAACATCGTATTGCCGAGGCGTTCAAAAATAACGAATTCAATATTGGGGCAAAGCTTTAGTGCTAAGGCGGCAAGATTGAAAACCTCTTGCGGTACTCCATCGTCATGTGTGTCGCGACGTACTGCAGCCCGCTTGCCTGATATGGACGGACTCCAGGAGCCGCCGGAGATGTGGATTTCTCGCACTTTGTCGAGTGGGTAGGAGTTTAACAATTCAAGTTCAGAAATCCCAAAGTTTGCGATCTGGCAAAAGATATTGTGCAGATCGAGAAGGAGAAAACCATTAACGGACGAAATCAATTCGTCGATAAAATGTCCCTGCTTTTTCACATCATTGATGCTAAACGCAAATGCTAAGTTCTCCAGACCCACTGGGCATCCCGTGGCATCTGCGTAGCGTTTCAACATCTCTTTGCCGACTTTCAAAGACGCTGCATCCATTGGTACCGATAGTGGTGCGCCATGTTTAATCGGGCCTGCTTCAGAAAATCCGAAATGCTCGGATGCATGAACGTACTTTCGCGTTTTAAACTCTTCCCTGGCGCGTGCCAGCCATTCTTCTTGTCGTTTCGAAAACCGCGCCGAAAGTGGCGATAGGTTCACTCCGTGACCTGTCAGTGCATTTGCTTCACTATACTTGTCTATCAATTCTAGCGCCCACGGATCGACGACTACACCGTTCCAGGTGAAATCAAAACTCCATTCAAGCGACTCGACTCTTTCTTCTTCAAACAATTGCTCGGTCGCCATCTGAAAATCTTCAGTCGGCATGAGAGAAAGTCCTAGTTTGGGTTTCGACTTCTGCACCGGCTTATATTCTCTGCCCTAACCCATGCCGCAAGCCGGGCAGGGTGCCGGCTGGGGAAACAGTTTGTCGCGATCTGTAGTGTGCATGATTTTGCCCAACTGCTGAATTTGAAACTCTTCCTGTTTCGTCTGACCCAGGCTGCGATACCAGAGAATCAACTTTCTGTGCGCTTCGATGCGCCAGGGCACCGTTTCCGGCAAACGATCGTATTGTTTTATCGCGCGCAATTGGAAAGCTTCCGCCGACTTGAACTCCTTTGCTCGCACTGTGTTCGGTTTGTCCGGCGAGTTGTCCGGCACTACTTGAAACACCGGAGGCTGGTAGCGCAAACGCATGACCGGCATGGGAAACGTTTGAATCTCTGCCAGTTTCACTAGATTCGCTGCGACATTGGTGATTTCTTCATTGTTTAGTTTTTCGTTTTTCTCCAGCGTGGCAAGATGCTCATCGGCTGCTTTGATGCGGGCTTGCTTCTCGGCAGGTTTGCCAATTACGTTGTAGAAATTGATTGTTCCTATCAGATAATTGATCCGCTCTTTGGAGGCGGCCGGCAAGTCGTTTGCGAGTTTCAGTCCATCCGACAATGCTTTTTCCGCTTTTTCTTTAGATGCACCTTTGTTCGATGCCAGCAGCATTGCCCAGTTCAGCATCAAGGCGGGCACTTCAGCTTTCCTATCCGGTTTCGATTTGAGATTGAAGATTGCTTTGTTGTATATGATCTCAGCGTCTTTCTCTCTGTCGTTCGCCAGATATACCCCAGCCAGGTACATCAGTAGGCTGGTATAAGACGAATTGTTCGTGCCTGAGCGTTGCTCGAACATTTTTACGCTTGCTTCGGCTGTTTCCACCGCTGCTTTATCTGCGCGCGCGGGCACGGCGCCAGTGGTCAGACCGAGCGCGAATAGCGAAGTTAGAACTTTGGCTGATTTGTTTTTCATGAGTGTCTCCCCCACTTCAATTTTCACTCGTGCGCGAAAATAATCACTGGGGTTAACCCGCAAGATAGGCGTTTTTGCTTATCGTTTTGTTGCAGTGGTGAGCTTTTCAGCAGTTTTCGCCGTGGCTGTTTTCTCAGGTTTGGTCCAATAGTGGTCGCGGCAGGTCGAGTAGTAGTCGATTGTTTTCTTGATGCCGTCTTCCAATTCTGTGGTCGGGCGCCAGCCTGTGAAGCGTTCAATCTTGGATATATCCGAATAGAAGTCGCCGGGCTCCTGTGCTTTTCTTTCTGCGGAGAATTCAGCGAATTCCCAGCGTCCCGATTTTGCGACCCTAACGATGGTGTCGCAAAGCTCGCGGAAAGTAATCGGCTTGTCCGAGCCGACATTGAATATCTCGCCGTAGCATTCGGGCGTGGTGGCGACGCGAAGGATGGCGTCGATGCAGTCATCCACATAGACGAAGTCTCTCAGGATGCTGCCGTCGCCGAATAACTGAATGGTTTCGTCATCCATGGCCAGGCGGATGAACCAGTTGAACACGCCGAAGCGAGAGTGCATCATCTGCGAGCGTGGACCGTAGAGGTTGCTCAAGCGCAGATTGACCGAGCGGATGCCGTGCACATCGTTATAAACCTTGATGATTTTTTCGGCGGTCAGGTTGGAAATTTCGTATATGCCTTTCGGGTTGGTCGGCGCTTCTTCATTGACCGGGAATGAAACTGCTGGTCCGTATTGTCCACGGGTGCCTGCATTTACGAGAATCGCCTTGGGATTGTGCTTGCGAAGCGCCTCCATAACGATGGCGGTGCCGGTGATGTTCATCTCGATATCGGGAAACGGATTGGAGAGGCTCATCAGGTGGCAAACTTGACCGGCCAGGTGGAACACGAAATCCTGGTCGCGCACGAGCCAATTGACGGCTTGCTGGTCGCGGATGTCGCAAAAATTGATGCGAATCCTGTCGGACTCGGTGACGTTATATACGTTGCCGCCGTAGTCCGGGATCATCGCGTCGAGGATGGTTACTTTGGCGCCCAGCTCAGCCAGCTTGATTGCAAGATTGGAACCGATGAAGCCCATGCCACCGGTTATGAGAGCCGTCTTACCTTTAAATTGTTCGATCATGATGACCCTTGTTTGATACTTCTTGTATGGATTCGCTCTCTAAATTTGCGCTAAGCATTCGCGAATCACGGGCTCTGATTGAAACGAGGACTGCGTGCGCGTTTGAGCAGGCGCAGGCACGTGAATCAGAGGCAATGATTTTACCACGCAAGAAGGGCACAATTGCCGGAAATGCCAGCGCACTGTTGCTTCTGCAAAGATGTCAATTAAGTTGCCCTTAATCTGCTTCTTGACCATTTCTTCTAGTATTGATGGACCCGTTTCTACAGTAAAAGGAGCTCATCGGTGAAAGTCCCATTCGGCGACATGAAGCTGCACTACCAGACCTATAAGACGCAGATCGACACGGCTGTCCATCGCGTTCTGGAAAGCGGTCATTACATATTGGGCAGCGAACTGGAAAAATTTGAAGCCGACTTCGAGAAGTGGCTGGGAGCCGGTTATTCGGCTGGTTGCGCTTCCGGGACCGAGGCGATTTATCTGGCGCTGGCGGCTGCCGGTGTGACGACGGGTGATGAGGTTATTGTGGTGGCACACACTGCCGTGCCCACCATCTCCGCGATTACCATGACCGGTGCTACGCCGGTTTTCGTGGATATCGACCCCAACACGTGCCTTATGGACGTCGATCTGGTCGAAGTGAAGATTACTCCCAAGACCAAAGCCATCGTGCCTGTCCATTTGTACGGACAGATGGTGGATATGGACCCGCTGCTCAAGATTGCCCAAAAGCACAACATAATGTTGCTCGAAGATTGCGCGCAATCGACCGGTGCGACCTACAAAGGCGCTGTTGCCGGAACCATGGGCGACTACGGTGCTTTCAGTTTCTACCCGAGCAAAAACCTGGGTGCTTTTGGTGACGGCGGTGCTGTTTCGACCAACAAGCGCGAAAATTTCGAGAAGCTCGTGATGCTGCGCAATTATGGTCAATCCAAGCGCTACTATCACGACATCGTCGGCATCAACAGCCGTCTTGATGAAATGCAAGCTGCTATTCTTGCCGCCCAGTTGCCTTTCGTTCATCAGTGGAACGAGCGCCGTCGTGAGATTGCGAAGCGCTATGACGAAGGCCTGAAAGATATAGTTCAAATTCCGGTCGAGGAAGAAGGACGCAAGCACGTCTATCACCTCTACGTAATTCAATCCGATCACCGCGACGAGCTTCAGGAATACCTGCTCGATAAGGGCATCGGCACTCTGATTCATTATCCGAATCCTGCGCATTTGCAAAAGGCGTATGGATTCTTGGGCTACAAGCCCGGTGCGCTTCCGCAAACCGAGAAGGTCGTGAAACGCATCCTTTCGCTGCCCATGCACCCCGGCGTGACAGATGAGCAAGTCGATGCAGTCATCGATGCGATCGCAAACTTCTATCGTGAAATTAAGTCCCCGAAGTCATCCTCAAAGGTGACTGCCAGTTCGATTTCGTAAGCTGAAAACGGAGCCAATATCAAATGAGTGACATCAGCGTAATGCAGAACTCAAACACCGCCACACTGCCGAAACGGATGCAGGTCATCCCCGGCTCGGTATCTCTTGTGATACCCGCCTACAATGACGAAACAACCATTGGCAAATTGATCACGGACGCTGATGCGCTTCTCAAGGAAGCTTGCGGCGACTATGAAATCATCGTCGTCAACGACGGCAGCAAGGACAACACCCTGGCTGTTATCCAACAGTGCGCCAAATGGTTTCCCAACGTGGTCGTTATCAACCACCCGGAAAACAAAGGCTTCGGCTTCACCATCCGCGAGCTGTACATGGCGGGCACGAAAGAGCTGGTCTTTTCTCTGCCCGGCGACTATCAATACGCGCCCAAAGAAATCCTCAAGATGGCAAAAGGGCTGAAGACGCATGATTTCGTCATCGGTCACCGCGTCAATCGCAACGACCCGGCGCGCCGCAAGTTTCAATCGCAAGTCTATAATTTGATGCTGCGTGTTCTGTACGGTCACAAGCACAAAGACGTCAACTCGATCAAACTTTTCCGCAAAGAAATCGTCGATCGTGTGACTCTTCTGTCGCATACCGCATTCGTCGATGCCGAGCTTTGCATTCGTGCTGAAAGAGCCGGTTATAGAGTTGTCGAAATTCCGATTGAACACTTGCCCAGACTTTCCGTTGGAGCGTCCGGCGGCAAACTGTCAGTGATTTGGGAAACATTCTCCGATCTGTTCAGCATGCGCAGAACATTCAGATAATCGCAAT
>JADYYD010000158.1 GCA_020853845.1 Candidatus Melainabacteria bacterium | reverse complement strand
CTTTGCCCTTCTCCGCCGGGTTGGCATAAGAACAGAATTTGCAAGTCTCTCCGCAGATGTTGGTCGGATTGAGATGCATGTTGTGGATGTAGTAGACGTACTTTTCTTTGTCCTTGCCGGCTTTCTTCTGGCGTGCGTATTCGCCCAGGGCTCCGATTGCAGCCAGGTCGTTGGACTCGTATAGACGGATTGCATCAGCGCGAGTGATGCGAGTTCCGTTCACGACCTTCTCGGCAATGTCTGCCAGTGGGTGTTTGCTTTCAAGTATGCTTTCAATAGCCAGTTCCACTTTTAGGTCCTCAAGAATTCCGATGGCCGGCTCGGTGATATCAAAATGCTGCCGCAGCAAGCCTGGACGTATTTACGATGGGGTTGATCCTAGCATGTCACGGTGCTCGGGCAGGCAGACTGGCAGTTGATGTTGAGATAATGAATTGATTGAGATTAGACAGGCTTATTGTTTTCCAAAACCTCCATGGCTCAGGTTTCCGCCAGACAATACGATGCTCATTACAGACGGCTAGGACTTGCCCCCGGCGCTACTGTCGAAGAGGTCAAAAACGCCCTGGAAACATTGCAAGTCAAACTAGATCCGGATCGTCTGAACAAAGGACCGCTTAAGGACATGGCGCCTTTCAGGCTGCACGAAATGGCGGAATCGGCGCGTTTGATAACGGACTATTGGCAACTTCATGGTGAAGCTCCACCGAGCATTCAGGGTCGCCACCTGGCTCTGCTGGCAGCCCGGAATGCGGCGGCTGAAAACCCCGAATCCGCTCTCCAATCCCATTCTTCAGACATCGCAACCGGCTCGCTCGAGCCGGCTGAGGGCAGGTCCTGCGTGCCTCATGGCGGGCAGGTAGTTGCTAATGGCGATGAAAATGATGGCGATGAGAGCGAAATTAGAAAATCCGAGCTTGTCGAAGGCAAAAAACTTCTTGGGCCGGCGGAGCCGAAACTCAATTTCAGTTACTTTCTATTCAAAAATGTCGATGGCGCAGTATCACCACATACTGATGTGCTCAAACCCCGTTCAATCATTGGGCTTATGCTTTTGGGCTTGATTTGGGTCTGCGTGCCGCCTCTTATCGTAAGGCTGCTTTTCCTGGTTCTCCACGACTTCGGCATAGAGCGCTGGTTGGAATACTTTTCAATACTCGCGCAGATTCTGCCCATTTGTTTTGCACCACCTCTAGTGCTTTATGAATATGCTTTCTTTCGGCAATTGCAATTTCCATTTGCCGGAACCTTGAGATTGCCGTTTGATGAGGCAATTGATGCGACCATCTCCAGACTGAGCGTTGCGTCACTGGGTGAAAAATCGGCCGCCTGGACGGTTGATTACCAACGAATCGAAATAGATGAAGATGGTAAAAGAAGTTGCCAAATTAAAGCGTCATATACAGGCTTGCCGGGCGAATCGAGGCTGCCTCTCAAAATGCATATGTATATCGAACCGCTGGAGGCGGAGAGCAGTTTGCTCATCTACTGGTTCGAACTGGACTGGCAGGTACTATTCAAAGGGCGAGCGGTTTCGCGTATAAAATCAGCGCGATTCGAGCTGGATAGCCTAATCAAAGAGAACTGAGCGGTGCGACAGGCGCTTCTCAGCGATCAAGACTCGAATTCGGTTGTTTCCGGGTAACCGTCGTCGATGGGCATGTCCTGGAAGAAGAGATGATCGTCGGCATGCTTATTTGAATAAACGCCATAGAACAAGTAAATCACGCCCATAATGGCGTAAATGCCCAACCAGAGCGCGAAGAATTGATTGGAAACGATAAGCAAAGTGCCCAGCACTACACCCGGCGTGACCGCTACAACTGAAATTCGCACCAGCCGGCTATAAGTGAGCGCCACGTGCATGGTGTTTGTAAAAACTCGCCCGATCGCTCCTAAGAACAATGTCTGCGATGCCACCCAGAGGAAGTGAATGGGCAAAAGCACTCCTGCAACTACAAGACCGCCCCAGGTTTTGATGAATTTGACGAATTTGGTGACGCCTAAAGGATCGAGCACGAGGCTCCAGACCTTTTCGTAGACCCATTCTTTCAAAATGCCTTTGCCGCGCGCGTAAACGGCTGCATCGGAAGTTCCTAAAACAATGGGCGCAAATTCGACCGGATCGGGCGGCAGGTCGTTGGTTTTGTCGAATCGGCACAGGCCATTGCCGTTCACCGATATAACATAGGGAAGTTCCTTATCGATGGTCAAATGACCATCAGCGAACGTCATCGATGGCAGTTGCGGCAGAATATGCTTCTCAATGCCGGCTATGGCGATGTTCAACCATGTGTGAACCCACAAACCAATGCACAAACTGGAAATAAGAACCAGAACGAAGAGGTAGCCGTAACCGATACCTTTCCATTCTCGCGCCGCCCGTATGTAGGCATGTTTAGAGTAAAAGGCCAGGTACATGGTCCGCAATGTATTCAGCCACGGCATTCCGACCTTCTCCCGATTGTCCGGCAAGTCAAACCCTACGAATTACATCCTAACGCAAAGCCGGCGTTAAGCAACAGTACAAACGCAACTATGGGACAATCAGAGTTGCTTTTGACGGATATCTCGTTGTGCAGATAAGGCGTTTCTACCCGTTGTCCCAATTTCTGACAGCAAACATGCTCGCTGTGATCATGTTGTTGTCACTTGCCGGATGTGGTGGAGATTCTAAATCAGCCCAGTTCGAAAAATTGATCAAATCATCT
>JADYYD010000157.1 GCA_020853845.1 Candidatus Melainabacteria bacterium | reverse complement strand
CGAACTTGATCAACCTGTGAACTAGATCATTTCGTCGATCAGTGCCTGGTGCACATTCTTCGGAATGCCGAGTTTTTGTTTGACCAATGGACCTTTCTTGAGCACAGGCTCATTGTCTTCGTAAGTCTCTTGCTCGGTTTTGTAGACGACGCCCAGAGGAATTCTGTCGCCCCACTCATACGCTTTCTCGATAGCCTTGTAGAAGTCGGTCGGCTCGTACCCTTCGTCTTCCAGCTTGTAGACGCGTTCTTTGAAGTATGGGTAGGTGTTGATCTTGTTGTAGGTTACGCATGGGCTGAACACATCGATGAGTGCGAAGCCTTTGTGTGCGATACCGCCTGCGATCAACTCACCGAGTTGCTTTTGCTCGCCGGAGAAACCGCGGGCAACATAAGTTGCACCGGAGGTGATCGCCATTACGAGCGGGTTGAGCGGAGACTCGAAGTTGCCTGCCGGAGTCGATTTCGTCTTCACGCCTTTGGCGGAAGTAGGCGAAGCCTGACCGGTGGTCAAACCATAAATCTGGTTGTCCATTACAACATAGGTGACATCGAGATTTCTGCGCATCGCGTGAATCAAGTGTCCGACGCCGATACCGTATCCGTCACCGTCACCACCGGTGATGACGACTTTCAAATCGGTGTTGGCGAGGTGAGCACCGGTTGCAACCGGCACGGAGCGTCCGTGCAAGCTGTGAATACCGTATGCATGAATGAAACCAGGAAGGTTGGATGAGCAACCGATGCCTGATACGACGAGCAGGTCTTTGGGATGAACGCCGCATTTGCCCGCTGCAGTTTGCACAGAGCGCAATACGCCGAAATCCCCACAACCTGGGCACCAGTCAGGATCGACTGGTCCTTTGTATGTTTCAACTGGAAGTTCAATAACAGTAGCCATTTCTACCTCTTAAATAATTGCCTGTGTGCCTACTTCGCTTCGACCGGTTCTTTTTCAAACGAATAAGTAGCTCCGGTGTGCACGCCGACTTTCATTTTGCCGCCCTGCTTACCGGTTGCTCTTTCGGTCAGCTCGATGCTCCAGACTGGCTCACCGTGACCGTTGGCCGATTCCTGCACCACTTTGGTCGGGCGCAGTTTTTCTGCGTAGTGCGTACGCAGGTAGTGATATGCAATTTGTTTTGCATCTTCTTCTGAAACATCCAGGTCGAGCTTCTTGCCCTTGAGGATGTCTTGCACACGACCAGCTACTTCTTTCGGTTCAAGCGGCTCGCCGTCGTAGCGATTGACGTGTCCGTCCATCGACACTCCGGTTTCCATCTTAATGTAGCGGGCCATTTGGCTGGTGAAGTTGACTTCGACTGAAATCTTCTTCTTCGCTTTTGAAAGGATTTCTTGTACTTCCTTTGCGTGGAACGGAACGATCCACTTAAGTACCAGGAAGTTGGTCTTCACTCCGGCAGCGGTCAAGATCTCAGCGGCTTCTTCTACGACGCCTGAGGTAGAACCCCAGCAGACGAGCGTAACGTCGGCATCAGCAGGACCTTCCAGCTTGGGTGCCGGAATTTCCTTGAGCAAATTGTCCATTTTGCGAAAACGCTTTTCACTGATTTTGCGTCTGATTGGCTCGCAAGTGAACATGTCGGAGATGAGGATGCTTTCTTCATCGTGATCGTCGGTTGCAGAAACGAAATTGCAATTCTCGGTTCCGGGCAAGGCTCTGGGAGAGATGCCGGACTCAGTGAATTGAAAACGTTTGAATTTGCCTTTCGATTCGGCCCATTCGCTAACCACTTGTCCGCGATCGATTTTGATGTCGCTGTAGAAGGCTTCCGGATCAACGGTTTCCGGGTGCTCAGAAAGCAGCAGGTCCGAGATCAGCATGACAGGCAATTGGAACTTGTCTGCCAGGTTGAAGACGTTGACAGTAGTGTCATATGCGTCAGCAACGCTTCTGGGAGCAACGATGATCTTCGGAAACTCGCCTTGCGATGCTCCGTAGACCTGGAACAAGTCGCCTTGTTCCGTCTTCGTTGGCAAGCCGGTTGAAGGACCGCCGCGCTGAACTTCGACGCATACGACTGGAACTTCCATGATGCCTGCCATACCGATTGCTTCAGTCATCAGAGCAAAGCCACCGCCGGCAGTACCGCACATGGAACGCACGCCGGCGATACCGGCACCGATTGCCATATTGATTACGGACAATTCGTCTTCGCATTGCTTGACGCAAACGTCGACTTGCTGCGCGTGAGCAGCCATCCAGTGAAGAATGGTCGAAGCCGGTGTCATAGGATATGCGGAATAGAATTTGCAACCTGCCGCTACTGCTCCGAATGCAATTGCTTCGTTGCCGGTAACGAACGGTCTTCTCTTCTTAGAGAACGTCCAGTCTTTGGTGATTGCTTTGGCATTCTTTTCGGCGTATTCGTAGCCTACTTTCAGCAACGAAACGTTCAAGTTGATGACCTTGTCGCCTTTGTGAGCGAATGTATCAGCCATGACACTCGAGGCTTCTTCCAAGCCCAGTTTGGCAATGGCAAGCACCGCGCCGACCGCGACGGTGTTTTGCATGATCGGCTGAAGTGCGCCGTGCTCGGCTTCCACTTCTTTGCAGATTTCTTTCATCGGCAGGCCGAGGGTTTGCACACCCTTCGGAACCAATGTCGGATCAAGCTTCAACTTATCCGAGTTGAAGATGATTACACCGCCTTCATTTACTTCAGGCGCATGCCTTTCCAGTGAATCTTGATTAAGGCAAATGACGGCATTCAAATTGTCGCCATGATTCAAAACTTTCTTATCGCCGATGCGCACGCGCAGCCAAATATGCCCGCCGCGAATGATCGACTGATAGCTGTTGTATGCATATACATGCAGACCCAGCCGTCCGCAAGTTTTCGCCAGTGTATCGCCCGATTTATCGAGACCATCACCGGCTGCGCCTGCGATTCCAATAGTGACTTCTTGCATCCTTACTCCCTCTACCGCTCTCTTCGAACCCCGAAACCCGCAATGCGACGGGTCTATAAGATAGACAGCACCGGACGGCATAGCTAAAACGCCGCCTCAATGGGCCTTTCCTGGCCAAGTTAAAGGGTATCATAAGCCACGCTTCAGATGGCAAGCGACAAGCTAATGTTAAGTACCTGAGTTCTAAGATTTCTATCGTTGAAACGGGGGACTTTTAGTGTCCGCTTTCCTTGGCGCCTTCAGCGCCGTGCCCGGCTTCGCCCGTGGGCGCGGGAGCCGCTTCGGTCGCCGGCGCTGGTGCAGCCGTCTCTGTAGCCGGAGCGACAGAACCGGTCGATGTTTCGCCATGCGGAGCTGAGGTCGAATCGGTCTTCACGGCTTCCGAACCGTGTTCGCCTTCCTGCTTCAACCCTGCTTCATCCATGACTTCGTGATGGGCTGCGCCTTCGCCATGTTCGGTAACGGCTGCCAGAGGCAAGCCGGTCATCCAGAAATACATCATCCAGCACAAGCCGAAGCCGCAGACCGCCGCGCAGAGCAGCAAGAACTGATCGTGCACGCTGCCGGCAGGAACGAATTCCTCGCCTCCGTGATGACCGTGGTCATCGCCGTGTCCGTGACCATGGTCATGGGCGTGATCGTGAGAGCAAGCACCATGTTCGTGATCGTGTGAGTGATCATGTTCTTTACCATGATCGTGACTGCAAGAACTGTGGTCGTGCCCGTGGTCTGAACCCATTTGCCTCTAGCCTCTCCTAATCACAAAATTCGAATCAACCGCTTATCGCAAGAAAAATACCAACACGGTGAGACCGGCAACCCAGCCGAAGATCACCAGAGCATAGTATTGCCCTCTGCCGTTTTGCGCATATCTCAGGCTTTCGCCGGTTCCACGCGCGAGCATTCCGGCACCATTAACGATATTGTCCACGATTAGCATATCGACAAGTTTCCACATAGTCTGAAATGCAGGCAGAATGCCCTTCTGCAAGATTCCCATATAGAGATTGTCGAAATACCATTTGTTGAAAGAGAACTGATAGAGCCCTTGCACAAACCCCGATTTGCTCTCTGCAATCGCTTGATTCCACTTGATGGAACCGGCAACATACATCATGTATGCGATGATGAAACCTGCCGCTGCCAACCCGATTGAGGAAAGCATGACGACTCCGTTGATGCCTTCAAACACAGGCTGCTTGAAGTAGATAAATGAGCCGAAAGCATTCGCGAATGCCTTGCCGTGCTCGCCGCTGAACGAGATACTCGACAAGCTGCTGAAATTGAAACCGAGATAACCGCTGAAGATTGAAGGTATGGCCAAAACTACCAGCGGGGCGATCATGACCGGTGGGGATTCATGCGGATGCGCATTGCCTCTGTATGAACCTTCAAAAGTCATGAAGTAAACGCGGAACATATAGAACGCGGTCAATCCTGCAGTCAGGATCATTACTACGCCCAACAAAGGATCCATCGCCGTAGCCGAAGCGATGATTTCATCCTTGGAGAAAAATCCGCTCAAGCCCGGGCATCCTGAAATAGACAGAGTTCCTATCAAGAAACAGCCAGCCGTCCAGGGCATGCTCTTCTTCAGTCCGCCCATCTTTCTAATATCCTGTTCGCCGGCCAGTCCGTGAATGACGGCACCGCTGCACAGGAAGAGCATGGCTTTGAAAAACGCATGGTTGAAGAGGTGGAACAAACCACCGGTAAACGCCCCGGCGCCCAAGCCTACAAACATGTAGCCGAGCTGAGACACAGTCGACCAGGCAAGCACCCGCTTTATATCGTATTGGCTCATGGCAATCGTGGCGGCCATAAAGGCAGTGCACGCGCCGATAAACGCGACAAAACCCAGTCCCAGACCGCCGGGCGAACCATCGGGAGATTGCCAGATAGGATATGCGCGAGCAACAAGGTAGACACCGGCAGCAACCATTGTTGCTGCGTGGATGAGTGCGGAGATTGGCGTCGGGCCTTCCATCGCATCAGGCAGCCAGGTGTGAAGCAAGAACTGCGCAGACTTGGCCATCGGTCCCATGAACATGACCATGGAAATAAATGCCAGAGTTTGCACATCCAATTGCTTGGCTATGTACGCCTTTTCAATGGCACCGGCGATATCGAAACCGCCTTTATCGTAGAACTGAAGCACGGGATGTCCGGCCCAGATGTTGTATGTGACCGCAAAGAACCACAACACACCGACGAGAAATCCGAAGTCGCCGATTCTATTTATAACGAATGCTTTGAGACAGGCTTCGGCAGCGCTCTTTTTGTACCACCAGAAACCGATCAAGAAATAACTGCAAACGCCGACCAATTCCCAGAAGAAATACATCTGGAACAAGTTGGTGGCAACAACCAATCCGAGCATGGACGCAGTGAACAGACTCAGATAGCAATAAAAGCGCGAATAACCAGGATCCTCACGCATATATCCATGCGTATATACCTGAACGAGCAAACTTACAGAGGTGACGACAATCAACATAAATGCGCAGAGATTGTCGACCAGCACTCCTAAGGTGAGAGTGAAACTGGCGGAGGTGAAATAAGGAACGTTCTTCACCCAAGGTCCCAGTTCGGGAAATTTACACAGCGCGTAGAAGATCATCAACGAGTGGATGAATCCGTAGACCACACCACCAATCGATGCCACCATGGATAGAGTCTTGACTAGTTTGGTACTCGACCCGACAAGTGTATTGAGCACGATAATGCCGAATCCCACGAGAAACGGCACCGCGACGATCCACGGTGAGAGTTCGATTACCTGACGCCAGTAATCTATTGATTGCTCCACGACTCCATCCTTTTATCGTTCCGCATCACTGCGTATTTTTTTGAGTTGCCGAAATCAAGAAATCTCAAGAGATCTATTTTGATTCACCTGATTGCACATGCCGTTCCCAAGAGGTTTTTCACCCGAGTTCAACAGTTAGCACCATCAATATTAGAGCCATGACGTTGGCTGCGGATTAAGTACGGTTGATAAATAGCAACTTTGTGAGAGTGAAAAGATTTTTCTTTTCAATAACTGTTCAGTAAGCTCGTTTTTAGAGGTTCTTCCTGGCATGGCGCGCGACACCCCGATATACTGTTCACGCACGTTTTTAGAATCTGTCATCAGATTTTCCATCGGAGTTTGAAGTGGACCAGCCTCAGTCGATTCTCACAGCCATTCTCTTGACACCTCTCATCGGCTCTTTAGCCATCGCGCTAATGCCGCCGGAGTGGGCTCGCAAGCTGGCTATCGCATTCAGTGTCGCTATGCTCGCCCTGTCCGGGGTGGCGATGAAGTCATTCAAAGCAGGCACTAGCGGATATCAATTCGAACAAATCTATAGCTGGATAACCACTCCATTTCCCGTCCAGTATCACGTGGGTGTCGATGGTTTCAGCCTCTGCCTTGTTGTCCTCACTGCATTCGTGACCTTGACTGCGGTGCTCGCCTCCGAGTCAATTGGCGACAACCGTCCGAAGCTCTTCTACAGCTTCGTCATGCTGCTGACTCTTTCCATTCTCGGAGTTTTCGTATCACTTGACCTGTTGCAATTCTTTGTCATGTACGAATTGGAACTGGTTCCCATGTACTTCTTGATTGCCATCTGGGGCGGTCCCAGACGCGATTATGCAGCGATGAAATTCCTTCTTTACACCTTCTTCGGCGGCGTGCTGATGCTGGGTGGTCTTCTCTATCTCTACTTCTCGTTGCAAATAGATAATCCGGCTCTGGCTACATTCGACATGGTCAAATTGGCGCAGGCCGCACCTTTGCTTCCGAAGACAGCGCAGTTGATCGCCTTCCTCGGTTTCTTCCTGGCGTTCATCATCAAGCTGCCGTCTTTCCCATTCCATACATGGTTGCCGGATGCGCACGTTGAAGCGCCGACTCCGATTTCAATGATTCTTGCCGGTCTGCTTCTCAAGATGGGCTCTTACGGTCTGGTCAGAATCTGCATGGACTTTTTCCCAACAGTATTCGTCGACTACGGTCACTGGATAATGCTTCTGGGCGCGTTCAATATTGTCTGGGCGGCAATGGCTTGCCTTGTGCAAACGGATATGAAGCGCATCATCGCCTTTTCAAGTGTCAGCCACATGGGCTTCGTTCTGCTTGGAATCGGCTCGCTATCGGCAGCGGCGGTCAACGGTGCAATCTTCCAGATGATCAGCCACGGCGTCATTTCAGCCGCTTTGTTCTTCCTGGTCGGCGTCGTTTATGAGCGCACGCATACTCGTGACATTCACGAAATCGGCGGCGGTCTCGTTAAGGAAATGCCGTACGTCTTCTATATGTGGATGTTCGCTGTAATGGCCAACCTCGGTCTGCCTGCGCTTTCCGGCTTCGTTGCCGAAGCTGCGGTTTTCTACGGCGCATATACATCTCCTATGGCAAGCGTCTCTGCAGCCCATCACCAAATGGTGCAAACTGCCATCGTTATTGCCGCCACTGGCGTCATCCTTACCGCCGGTTACATGCTCTGGCTTTTCAAGCGGCTGTTCTTCGGCGATTTGATGGCCAAGTGGCAAGGTCACCTATCCGATGCCAGACCGACTGAAAAGTTCGTTGGATGGGCTCTGTGCTTATCGATTCTGGCGCTGGGAATTTATCCCGCGCTGATCATCGACCAGTATGGTTCGGTTGCGGACATCGTTACACGCAACGTGACATCCAAAATGAGCATTTCTCAAGCGCCGCAAAATCAGCTTTAGAGCTTTAGAAGCGGATTTTCGCCAGTTGTTTGCACCTCTTTGCGAGTCATTTAATTGATCGACTTACGCAGCGACACGGTGACAAAACCTACAGCCGCCATGCTCGAGGCAATGGCGAAAGCGGACGTCGGCGACGATGTTTATGGCGAAGACCCAACGGTCAATCGCTTGCAAGAAAAGTGCGCCGCGCTTTTCGGCAAGGAAGCTGCACTCTTTGTTGTCAGTGGCTCGATGGGCAATCTTGTCTCACTGCTTTCTCATTGTCAGCGCGGCGACGAAATCATAGTCGGCAAATGCAATCACATTTTTCAATGGGAGCAGGGCGGTGCCGCTTCACTCGGCGGCATTCACACGCAGACGATAGACAACGCCAAAGACGGCATGCTGCCGCTGGATCAAATCGAAGCAGCAATTCGCTTCGACGATCAGCACTGCCCTGTTTCGCGTCTGGTTTGCCTTGAAAACACGCAAGACGGGCGCGTACTTTCAGTGGAATATATGAACTCGGTGGGCGCGCTCTGCCGCAAGAACAATTTGCTCATGCACGTCGATGGCGCGCGGATTTTCAACGCCGCAACCGCTCTCAATATTGATGTGAAAATTCTTGTCGATGCTGCCGATTCATTGCAGATGTGTTTCTCCAAAGGACTTTCTGCGCCTGTCGGGTCAATAGTCACCGGCTCAAAAGACTTCATCAAAAAGGCTCACAGAGCAAGAAAACTCGTCGGCGGTGGAATGCGGCAAGCGGGAGTTCTTGCTGCAGCATGCATCGTTGCTTTAGACACAATGGTCGAGCGCTTGCATGAAGATCACGAGAATGCCAGGCTTTTGGCTGATGGTTTGAAAAACATTTGCGAGATTGATGTTGAGCCAGTGCACAGCAACATGGTGTTTTTCAAATTGAAAACCGGCGATGTGAGCGCTCTTTCGAAGACGCTGAAAGAAAACGGATTGCTCGCCAACACAATCGATCGATACCGCATGCGAATGGTTACTCATTACGGCATCGAAAAGAAAGATGTTGAAAGAGCCATCGATATCATCAACAAAGCGTTGCGACATACTGCAAAAGTTTGAAAGTTAGAATTTGCGCGAAACGGTTATTTGCCGTCCGGCAACGGCTGCGGAGGATCAGCTTTGAGCGGCTGCGCCTCTGGCGCTTTCAACGGCGTGGGCAGTTGAATTTCCTGCAACTCTACAGGCGTATCGATATTGGTGGCGGGCTGACCCGGCTTGACAATGACGCGCCCGGAAATTGCTTTATTCACACTTGCTGAGATGCTTTCAATTAGTTGTGCTGCGGTCTTCGCGTCATAATATTTGCCGCCGGAATTTTCCGTGATGCAATTGAGTTGATGCCGCGCGATCATGTCTTCCGGTCTGTGCCCGAGACTGAGCCCGACAATATCCACTTTCAATTTGATGCCCATGCGCGGCAATTGCTTTATAAATTCGCATGGATTGCCGCCGCACGTGTCGGCGCCGTCGGAGATCAATATCAGTGTTTTCGGTCCGTTCAAACCGGAGAGGTCGTTTTCTGCCGCTTGACGCAAGGCGAACTCCAGTGGTGTCAGTCCATATGGATGAATCTGTCTGACACGCTCGATGATCGATCGCCGGTTTCCCTGCCCGAGTGGTACTAATAATGCGCTTTGCTTGCAATCAGTCCAGTTGTCTCCGGTGTAGCCCTGCCCGAAAACCCGCAGGCCCAAATTCACATCGGACGGCACGCGCGCCAATGCTTGCTGCAAAACCATTTTTGCGGCATCCATTTTCTGCATGCTGCCATCGAGTTTTTCTTTCATGCTAAAAGACGCGTCCAGAAGAAACAGGATGTTCACCGG
>JADYYD010000156.1 GCA_020853845.1 Candidatus Melainabacteria bacterium | reverse complement strand
TGGAAGGCCAGCACGTGATTCAGTCCAAAGTTTCGAGCCCGTTCGATTTCGAAAAACAGGCTTTGCTTTATCTTCCCCGCACGCTTCCTGAGCCCAATACCAGGGAGTTTACTCTCAAGGCTGCCGACGAAATCGCCAGAATTTTGGAATTCTCGCAAGGCAGAGCATTCGCGCTTTTCACGAGCCGCTCCGCAATGAATCAGACCTTCGAATATCTGGCTCCGCAATTGCCGTATCCAGCCAAGCGCCAGGGGGAGATGCCGCGGAAGAAGCTCGTCGAATGGTTTAGAGAGACACCGCAGGCGGTGCTGTTCGGAACGGCGACATTCTGGGAAGGTGTGTCGGTCGAAGGCGAACAACTTAGCTGCGTCATCATCGACAGAATTCCATTTCAATCGCCGGATGATCCCGTTTATGAAGCGAAGTGCGAGGCGATGAAACAGGAAGCCGAATGGAGTTGGTTCAACTCGCTTGCTTTGCCGCACGCCACCATGAGATTGAAACAAGGTGTCGGACGTTTAATCAGAACCAAAAAAGATGTGGGCATTGTGGCAATCCTGGATTCGCGCATGACCGGAAAAGGTTATGGCAGGCGTATTCTCGAATGTCTTCCCGGCATGCGCGTCGTGCGCACTCTCGATCGCCTGAATTCACTTTCTGAGTATTTTGCGTCACGACCGCACGAGAACGAGCCGCCTAACAATAGTAAGCGCTCTCGAACGGCCAAGCCGGCTCGAGGAAAACGTCCGCCTGAAGTCCACGAAAACCTGCCTGATTACTCGCTTTCCGGCGACTCTGTTTCGTATTCTGAGTCCGATTCCGGCGGATCGTGGCGCACTAAAAATAACGATATCGGCGAATTGACCACCAAGTAGTGGACGATTGGATCTTTTCTCATGAGCGGAAAAGTCTGAACATTGACGTCCGTAGTTCCTGCAAAGAGCAAATCTGCTTTCAGTTCTACTGCAGCTTTGATGATGCCTTGCGCCACTTCGCCGATGCGCACCTCGCCCGAGGCTTTCACGCCCTGCTGTGTGAGTTTCGCCACAACCTCGTCGATTTGCGATTTGGCTTTATCGGCGGGACGGTCGGATGATATGAGCTGCGCCACAACGCCGACCTTTTCCGGATCGGGAATAACGCGCACGAGCACAATCTCGGCACCCAGCGCTTTGGCGTGTCGTGCCGCCGCCTCTACGGTGCGGGCGCTTCTCTTAGGGCTGCTGAAAGCAACTACGAATCGCAATTGATCTCTCCCTCTCCTCTAACCCTTCCAAAGTGCTCGGATAATAATGTAGCTCACGGATGCAAGCGCTGCCGCCACCGGTAATGTCAAAACCCATGCCAGAACGATTAGCTTGAGTGTTTTCGGATTGAGCTTTTCGGCTCCATGCATCGGGATCGTACCGCCAGCGACGGCAGAACTCAAGGTGTGCGTAGTGCTGATCGGTGCGCCTATGGCCGATGCGACCATAATGATCATGGCAGTGCTCATTGAAGCTCCAAATCCTTGCGCGTGACTGAGACGCTCGCGACTGATTTTGGTTCCTACCGTACGGATGACACGCCATCCTCCAATTACGGTTCCCAGCGCGATGGCAGTCGCAGCCGCGGCTTTGACCCAGAAAGGCACGTCATTGACCTTATAACCAAATTCGGCAAAGTGAGTGGCCAGAATCAGGGTGATTATGCCCATTGTTTTCTGACCGTCATTGCTGCCGTGGCTGAAACTTACAGAAGCGCTCGAAAGTATATGCAACCAGCGCATCAGTTTGGGGTGGCTCTGCGAACTGCTGCCCGGATCGTGTTTGTCCTTTGAAAGTTGCAAAGCGAGCCAGGTCAAAACCATGCCGGCGACAAAACCGGTGAGTGGCGAAATCAAAAGCGCCATTAGAACTTTATAGAGCTCGTGCGTGTCGACGCCTTTTACACCAGCGGCGGTGACACCGGCGCCGAACAGGCTGCCGATGAGACAGTGGGAAGAACTGACGGGAATGCCGAACCACCAGGTAATGACGTTCCAGAGAACGGCTGCCACCAGGACGGCAACGACTATGGACAGGGTGACCGCATCCTGCGGAATGATTTTGGTGATTACTTGAGCAACGGCCGTGCCGACGATGAGGGCGCCCAGAAAGTTCAAAATTCCGCTCATGACTATCGCCACGCCCGGTTTAAGAGCTTTCGTATAAATTACGGTGGCCACCGCGTTGGCGGTGTCGTGGAAGCCGTTGACGAAGTCGAAACCAAGCGCCAGTGCAATCGCCAGAATGGCGATTGATGTGTCCAGGTCCAGGCTCATACTATGTTTGCCTCAACCGACGGGTCTGCCTTGTGTAGGAATTTCCATTGCACAAGCAATAAATAGCAGCCCATGGGTTAAGGAGGGACTAAGTAATTCGGAATGTAAAATTGGAATATATGGGTCTTACAAGCTAAAGACCGCTTCGGCCGGCTCAAGATAAGTGGGATCTAAATAAACCCACAATTCGCCGGGACGCCAGCCCAATGGCTTGCGAAGTATATATCGATAAACAAAAAGCTTTTGAATTATTCGGCGCGCCGTGGGGTTGTCTTCGCCCCTCGGGTCATTTGCCAGCCGAGTTCGCAACTGCATTGCTTCTCGTTTCGTATAACATAGCGCTGGTCCACCATTGGCACCTTTAGAACGGCAAAGTATGGCAATTTTTCCGTTAGGTTGGGGCCAGCCCAATACAAAGTATCCATCATTCGTCATAAGTATCTATGATAATTCATGTCGCCGGAAAGTCCAGTGAAGCCTAGCCAATAATGCTTAGTTTCGGAAATATAGTCATATTGCACCCAGCCGCTATCGGTGACGCCGTGTTAGCTACGCCTGTTGCACATGCCCTCAAGCTGAACTACCCGGCAGCGAAGATTACCTACTGGAGTCATCCGGTTCTGCGGCAGCTTCTTTTGGGCTTAAACCCTCACGTGGATGAGTTTATTGATTTTTCTCGAGACCAGGGTTTTTTTCAGATGGTCAAACAGATAGAAGCTATGAAGCCTGATCTGTTTGTCGATCTTTCCAATTCGAGCAAATTGAAATTTCTCTCCTGGTTTACGCGGGTGCCCATTGTTCGATATCAGAAGCAGAGGGGCGACGCACTGCCTGTGATGCATGCTGTCGACAATTTTTTGAATACGGTCAGGCACCTCTGTCCGGAAATGCCGGATCCTCTCTTTCCTTCCATATTTCCTGAAGCGCTGGCAAAAGACGTGCTCGACAAAATCAATGGCGGCAGCGAGTATTCGGCGCAGCCGCTCATAGCGCTGGTGCCGGGAGTGGGCAAATTCAGACCCCATCGGGCGTGGATACAGGAAGGTTGGGTTTATTTGATAAGAAACTTGCAAGAGCGCAAGTCATTTCGCCTTCTACTTATAGGAGGTGAGGATGATGCTGAACTTTGCGAGTCGATTAATAAAGAAACCGGCGGTGCCTGCGTGAACGTGGCGGGCGTGCTTTCGCTTGCAGAAACGGCAGCCGTACTCAGGCGGTGCATATTCGCAATCTCCGGCGATACCGGTCCGGCGCACCTTGCCGTGGCGGTGGGCACGCCGGTGATTGGATTGTATGGTGCCACTTATCCGCAACGCAGTGGTCCGTACGGCTATTCCGTAATGACGATCGATCAAAGCAAAGCTTGCCGCTGTCACGGCGCCAAGTTCTGCCAATTTGCAAGGCCTGACGCACCAGGCGAATGCATGCACAGAATTATGCTTCCCGAAGTAATTGAGAAGATCGATTTGGCTTTAGGGATCGAGAACGATAACGTAATTAAGGACTAGAACTTTAGGCGCGGCGCTCGGCGGTGTCGTCCATGTATCTGGTTACATACGAGTTCCAGTTGCGCACGAAATCTTCGCGCGCCATTTCCTTAACCACATGCGGTGGCAGATCGAGTTCCATGGATTTGATCTCGCCGTTCTTGCTGTACAAGTGGCGGGTGGTTTGACCATGGCGGCACTCGTATGATGCCATCGGCTTCCACTGTCCATTCCAGCGTGCTTCAACAGTGATGCTGAAGCAATTTTCCAACTGTGGAAGATCGTTCAACACGAGGCGTGTAAAGTTCGACAATTTGTGCACGGTGGTCAAGCCGCCGATTCCTTGCGCCAGAGCAACAAGCGCGCGAGGCGGTTCCGGTGCGATTTGCTTGGGTTCCAAAACGCAGGAGAATGCATTGAGCACTGCGCCTGCGGCAGCACCATTTGTGGTGCCGGTTGCATTTTTCGAACAGCTTGTCAGCTTTTCCAGGAGTTTGAACTCGTTGAGTTCTTCGGCCGTCGGCAACACGATAAACTGACCGGCAAAAAGGTTTTCAACCGGCTTGCCTGCGCCGTCTTCCTTGATTTGGAATCCATTGATTTTGGCCAGCAGTTTCCACATGCTGATGTGTCCCATCGACTCGAGCGAAGCTGCGATCGACAAAAGTGTTTCACCTTCCCGTACCTGATAGCACTGGCGGTGAGTAACTTGCGCCGAGACAAATTCAATTTCGTCCAGCTTGATGCTCTGTCTTCCGCCGGCATGGCGAACCTTGTCGACGTTTCCTGCCATCTTGCTGCCGCTCTCTTGGCTTTGCGCTTTTTGCGCTG
>JADYYD010000155.1 GCA_020853845.1 Candidatus Melainabacteria bacterium | reverse complement strand
TCGATACGCAGCATCTGTTCGGCGGGCGTGCCGGTCAGCTTTCCTTTTTCAGCGGCTTCCAGCAGGCGTTTGTAGGTGGTGCCGGCAATGGTTCTGGCTTCGTCCGCGCTGAAACCAGCTCTTTCCAGGGTTTGCGTATACTCGCTGATGGCTCGCTCGGGCGTTGCCGGAGTTTGAATTCGATCGGATGCGTCTTTTGGAATCGCGACCTTGTCGTCGGCAGGCGTTCCCGCATCGCTTCGGACAGGAAGACCCGCTGTCCTCGTACCAATTCGTGCGGCTGGGCGATCATGTCCGGGTCCGGCAAAAGCAAACAAACTGCCGGCGTCGGTAGGCTCGGCGAGAACCGCCAGGTTGCCGTCTTTTCTTATGAAGGCCGGCAGGTGGTTGGGCCCGCTGCTGTATATATTTGAGAAGGTGGGCTCCAGGGATGCGTCTTTCGGAGGGCTCGCAACCTTGAAGTCGTTAAGGAGCTGGATAACATCAATTTCGGCAGAAGCGGGCACATTGTCCGGTGCTGCGTCTCTAACCTGCGCTGGTCTGTCAGTGGGCGTTTGTGTCATTTAGTCGGCTGGTAAGTAGATTGAAAGCCGGCACTGCTAAAGTGCAGTACTTTGCAACAATTGCTGCAGATCTATTTAAGTTGTGAAAAATATCAGAGGCGTCTCAATCATGACCCGGCAAAGGTGAGTCAAACGTGAGGGTTTCTTGTCCGGCGCCGATGTTCCCGGAATTTTGGTAGATTTGCCTCAAAAACCCGAAAGATTTGTGTTAGGAACTGAGTTGTCTGTTTACAAGTAGCCGACAAGAATGATGGGAAGCGGCTAAAATACTAGCCGTACGTTGAAAGAAGGAGTTTTCACGTGGCTGGACTCAAACAAGTTGACCCGGAAGTTTTCGAGCAGATAAGCAAAGAACTGGACCGGCAGCGTCACGGGTTGGAACTCATTGCCAGCGAGAACTTCGTTTCCAGAGCAGTGCTCGAAGCGCAGGGCTCGGTGCTCACAAATAAATATGCTGAAGGCTTGCCCGGGAAGCGTTATTACGGCGGCTGCGAATTTGTCGATGGTGTCGAGCAACTGGCAATCGATCGTTTGAAAAAACTCTTCAATGCTCCCCATGCTAATGTGCAACCGCACAGTGGTGCGCAAGCGAACATGGCTGTTTTTTTCGCCATGCTGCAGCCGGGCGACACGATTATGGGCATGGCTCTCGATCAAGGCGGACACTTGACTCATGGATCGCCTGTCAATTTCTCGGGCAAGTGGTTCAAAGTGCACAGTTATGGTGTCGATCCTGAAACGGGTCGCATCGACTATGACAATGTTCTTAAAATCGCCAAGGAAGTGAAGCCGAAGCTGATTATCTGCGGCGCCAGCAACTATCCTCGCATCATTGATTTCGAACGCTTCCGCAAAATTGCCGACGAAGTTGGTGCGTATTTGATGGCAGATGTTGCGCACATCGCCGGTTTGATTGTCGCCGGTTTGCATCCGAATGCCTTTCCCCATGCGCATTTTGTCACCACGACAACGCACAAAACTTTGCGCGGGCCGCGCGGCGGCGTCACCATGTGCCAGGAAGAATTTGCCAAAGAAATCGACAAGGCTGTCTTCCCCGGCTTGCAGGGCGGACCTCTGGAACACGTTATCGCAGCAAAAGCGGTGGCATTCCACGAGGCATTGCAGCCCGACTTCAAGTCCTATCAAAAACGCATTGTCGACAATGCGAAAAAACTTGCGGAAACCCTTATGGCTGAAGGTCTGGCTATCGTATCGGGCGGCACGGACAATCACCTAATGACAGTGGACTTGCGCCCGATCAAAATGACTGGAAAGAAAGCATGTTCAATTCTTGAAACGGTTCATATAACAACCAACAAGAATGCCGTGCCTAATGATCCGGAAAAACCAATGGTGACAAGCGGAATTCGTATCGGCACTCCGGCTGTGACTTCACGCGGTCTGGGTGTGTCCGAGATGGAAATTGTTGGACGCCTGATTGCCGAGAAATTGCGCAATCCGGAAGATACTGCGGTGCACGAGCGCATTTCCAAACAAGTGTTGGAGTTGTGCGATCGTTTTCCGCTCTATCGCGAAGAAGAAGAGTTGGTTCGTGCTAAGTAGTAAAGCTAAGGCTGCAACTGAAACAGATACAGGCAATACACAAACAGTGCCTCCAAAAAAGCAAACTGGATACGGAACTCTCATTTGCCAGTTGCTGGTGTTGTTTGTCGGTATCGGCTGGACTGTGATGGTTTCACAGAATAAGCTCGATGAGACGCATATTCCAGGCTTTCTCATTGCGCTTGCTGTCAGTTGGTGGCTGACGCCCGAGATTAGGTCTCGTGCTCTTAAGTTGGGACTTGTAGATAAGCCCGGAGACGAGAGACGCATACATACAGTGGCAGTGCCGCGTCTGGGCGGCGTCGGCATCTACATGAGCTTTATTCTGACGATGACGGCGCTGGCGATCATCACCGGGCGCTTTCCTCAAGATGCGCGCATCGTTGAAGGGGGGCTGGGCATTGCTGTTGGTGGAACTATTGTTTTCATTCTCGGGTTGATCGATGATCTCGAATCATTGCCGGCAAAAATGAAACTGGTGATTCAAGTTTTAGCTGCAGGTGCTGCATATTCGCTCGGCGTGCGAATTCGTGCGATTCCTATACCGACGACGATGAATATCGATCTCGGCTTTATTCAGTTGCACGGAGGAGTTCCTATCGAACTGGGTATTCTCAGTTTGCCGATTACTATTCTCTGGGTGGTGGGCGTCGCCAATGCGGTCAATTTGATTGACGGCATGGACGGGCTGGCGGCGGGAGTGTCGTTGATTTCAGCTTTGACTATCTGGAGTGTTTCTCTGGCGGTCAATATAGATAAGCCTTATGCAGGGCTGATGGCGGCTGTCCTGGCCGGAGCGTTATTAGGATTTTTGCGGTGGAATTTCAATCCGGCGCGAATATTTTTAGGAGATTCGGGCGCGTATCTGGTTGGATTTGTACTGGCGGCAATTTCCATAACTGGTGTAATTAAGGGCGCCGCGGCCGCAACTGTGATTGTGCCCACAGCTTTCCTTGTTCTTTTGATTTTGTTTTTCCCCCTGCTTGATACATCCTGGGCGATTGTGAGGCGGGCGGCGCGAGGGAAATCCGTATTCGAGCCGGATCGCCAGCATATCCATCACAGATTGCTGGACACAGGTCTTTCTCAGAAGAAAACAGCTTATGTGATTTATTCAGTGTCGGCTTTGTTGGGGCTGGTGGCTGCTTACTTCGTCGGGCAGCATTGGTATTTCTTGCAAATCGGCGGCTCGGTTTTGGCCATGGCATTCTTCTTTGCATTTGTGCTAAATGGGCACAGGAACCGTCGAAAAATGACGCCTGCGGAGGTTTACGGCGAAGGCAACGAACCACCGACCTCGTCACCGCCGTCGTCTTCTCCACCTTCTCCACCGCCGGAGCCGGCTAACTGATGACGGCAGTTTTACTTTTGGAGTGTTGATTTTGAAAAGAGCGATTATTTCAAAGAACGGACTGATCTGTACCGTATCGATTTCCTTTTCTCTGCTGGCTGTTAATGCAGCTTCTGCTGCGCCTTCGTTGTATGACGATTATTCGAAGAAAGCAAAAGAGTATATGGATCAGCGCTCCAGCCGCTTTCCCGAAGCAGAGAAATTTTTGCGCGCCGCTCTCTTTCAAGCCAAGAAATTCGGCACTGACGACAAACGTTATCGTGCCACTCTGCGCGACCTTGCTGAGTTGAATTACACCAAAGCCGATTTTAGAGATGCTGTTCCGCTTTTTAGTCAATCGGTGACGTTAGCTCAAAAAGCTGTCGGTAAGCTGAAAGCGAGCCATGCCGATCAGGAGAAAATCGCTGCAGAGACCAGGGAATGGGTTGCAGACCTTGCCGATCTTGCTGACTGTTATAGGGGTACTTCCAGATTTCAAAACGCCGCCGCCAATTATCAGAAAGGTTTGAAACTGCTTGATGGACTGGGTAAAGAAGATACACTTCAGCGCGCCGAGTTGGAGTCGGAATTGGCTGATGTGTATACGGTGCTAGGTAAATATCAGGATGCTGAGAAGTATTACGAGAAAGCGATGGCTCGATTGACTGCGAAAAAACATGAGGCCGGTATCGATAAGCGCTATTTCGAATCGGTTTCGATCGACACGCTGCAGGATTATGCGATGCTTTTGAGAAGCACCAACAGGACGAAGCAGGGTGATGAACTGCTGGCTGAAATGAGAAAAATGCTAGGCTTGCCGGATAACGCTGCCACCATCCGTGATGCTCACGCCTTTGAGCCTGTTAAAAAGCTACCAGAGGCTGGACAATAACCACGTGGGTTATCGCCAGCCGGTAGGTTTGCCTTAGGGCGGTATTTATCGGCTGCGAATCGAGTGCAGCAGCGCATTGTTTGTGTGCATGCGATGCTTTACTTGATTCGCTCATACGCCGTTGTTCGATCGTGGGTTTGGATTTCGATGGAAAAACGATGTACTTTCTGTTTCTCTCGGCGGTGTTGTTCAACGCTTCGTATTTGCTAATTTATCAAAACCGAATGTGATTCTTGACAACCTTTATTAATCCGTAACGTTTAGCCAGGGAGTGACCTGTAATTTATACCGTTAACGGCTTAAATTCCAAGCCAGGGACGGTCTTGCTTTTGAAATTGAGTCCGAAAAGGTCCATGGGCGTTCTGTTTTCGGAGTTTTTGCTGGATGGGCAAGAAAACGGACTGACATAGCCAGCCCGTAAAGTTGGTTTCTAATGTGCATCGCACGCTTAGGTTTCGAATGGAATGTCGTCTTCGGGGTCAGGAGGAAGGTTGTTGAATATTCGGTATTCAATGCGCTTCAGGCGTTCAAGCTCTTTGATGCGATTCTCTTGCTTCACTTCAATCGCCCTTTGGTCATATTCGCGTTTCTCTTTTTGCTTGGCCGCTGCCATTGAGAGAATTCTTGCCCGATCTTGATCCTGTTTGATGCGCTGTCGGTCCTTCTCTTCTTTCAGTTTCCGCTCCTCGCGTTCCTTGTCGGTGCGAATCATCGCCTCATATTCACGTTGCTTACGTCTTCGCTCGACGTCACTCATTGTCGAAAGCCTCTCGAATTACTTCCACATAGTCGAAATGAACCTACTGCCAGCTTAAGCTTACCGGCAAACTACGTCAAGACCTGGAAACCCGGGTCAGGCTTCAATTTGCTCATCCGGAATAGGAATCAAGCTCTCTTTGTATTTTCTTGCCACACCGGTCCTGTTAGCCGCCTCGACCACTGCTTTTGCCACCGATGGGGCGATTGCAGAATTAAATACACCAGGAACAATGTAATCCTCGTGCAGTTCGTTTTCTTTTATCACCGAGGCAATCGCCTTAGCGGCGGCCAGTTTCATCTCTTCATTAATGTCGGTGGCATGGCAATCAAGTGCGCCGCGGAATATGCCTGGGAAACAGAGAACATTGTTGATCTGATTGGGATAATCGGAGCGACCCGTAGCCATGATTCGCACGTGCGGCTGCGCTTCTTCCGGCATTATTTCCGGAGTGGGATTGGCCATGGCGAAAACGATTGCATTCTTCGCCATTGGTTTTAGATAGTCGGCTTTTACCGTGCCTGGTCCGGAGAGACCAAGATAAAGATCGGCGCCTTTCAGGGCTTCCTGCAGCGAACCTTTAAGCATCTCTGGATTGGTTTGCTCTGCGAACCATTCCTTCATGCTGTTCATGTTTTCGGAACGGCCTTTGTAGATAGCACCGGAACGATCAAAACCAGTGATGTTCTTTACTCCTGCCGACATCAAAATTTTGGAGCATGCAACGCCGGCGGCACCAACTCCGCTGACAATCACTTTGAGATCTGCCATTTTCTTATCGACAATTTTGAGTGCGTTTATGAGCGCTGCCAAAACAACTACGGCCGTGCCGTGCTGATCATCGTGAAATACCGGGATGTCGAGCTCCTTCTTTAAGCGAGCTTCAATCTCAAAACATCTTGGAGCGGAAATATCCTCTAAATTTATGCCACCAAATCCGGGGGCAATGTATTTCACAGCTTTGATGATTTCTTCAGTGTCTTGAGTGTCAAGACAGATAGGATACGCATCGATTTTTCCAAACTCTTTGAAGAGCATCGCTTTGCCTTCCATGACAGGCATTGCCGCTTTCGGTCCGATGTTGCCCAGCCCCAATACCGCGGTACCATCGGAGACAACGGCTACGGAATTGCGCTTGATTGTTAACTTATATGCATTTTCCGGTTCATGATGAATTGCCATGCAAACTCGCGCCACGCCCGGTGTATAAGCCATGGAGAGATCATCTCTGGTCGCCAGCGGCACTTTGTTTGCAATCCGAATTTTTCCGCCCAGGTGCATGAGAAACGTGCGGTCTGAAACATTAACTACCTGAATGCCATCCAGCGCATTAAGCGCTTTTACCACATCCTCACCGTGTTCGGAGTCGCGCACGTTGACGGTTATGTCTCGGACGATATAACCCTTTTCGACACCATGGATGTCGATTGCTCCGATGTCTCCTCCCACCTCGCCGATGAGAGAAGTTACCTTGCCAAGCATGCCTGGGCGGTTGGTAATCTTCAGCCGTAAAGTCAGGCTGTAACTGGCGCTCGGTTGTGCCAGCGATTTCGATTCTTTCGTTTCTTCGTTCATTGTTGACGGTGATTTGGTTGTGGTCATTGTGATTACTCTTGGCGTTTGCCTGAGGCTTAATCTGGACGCGATGTGTTAAGCTGAAAAACTCGTATGAGGTGTCACGTAAGGGTAGCGCTTTTCGGGTTGGAGAGCGCTTCTTGAAAGCACCAATTAAGCATTTTCAACTGCGAATTAATACACACCGGGTCTTTTATTCGAGTTGGGGCGCGTCGAGAAATTTTCAGTTATCAACAGGAGGCGGTATGGCAGGAAAGTCAGAGAAGGAAATAATTGGTAACTTCGAAGTGTCAAAGGCGGGTCTTGTAACTCGCAGGGAAATTTTGACTATGGGTGCCGTAGCTGCAGCAGGCGCATTGGTCACGCCGGCATTGGCGGCTGCAGGCGCTGCTTCAGCTCCGGCACCAGCTGGTGAGCTTTATGTCGCCAAAGATTTTTCAGGCTTGCAAGGCAAGCTTGATGGATTGTCAGCCAGTCAGATTGAGCAACACATCAAGTTGTACAAAGGATATATAGGCAAATCGAACGAGCTGCGCAGTAAGTTGAAAGATGTTGATCTCTCAACTGCAAATGCTACCTATTCAGCAGTAAGAGAGATGCTCGTAGAACAGAGTTTTGCCGTAAATGGAGTTATCTATCACGAATTCTATTTTGGAAACCTTGGTGGCAAGGGCGGGGACCCGTCTGGCGAATTGAAATCAGCGTTGGAAGAACGTTGGGGAAGCATCGCCAAATTCAATGACTTTTTGAAGGCGGCCGGTAAGAGTGTTCGTGGATGGGTCGTAATTGGCTTCAATACTCGCGGCGGATTTATTGATTCGTTCGGTCTCGATTCACATAACATCGGCTCACCAGCAAACTTCGTGCCACTGCTCGTTCTCGATGTCTACGAGCATGCTTACATGGTCGATTATGGAATCGACCGGGCAAAATATCTTGATGCGTTTTTGAAAAACATCGACTGGGATGTTGTTGGAAAACGTTTTTCAATCGCACGAAAACATCCGATGGGTGCGGAAGCAACCATCTAGTTCCTGAGCAAGTTATGTGTTGGAAAAGGGTGTGCGTAAGCGCACCCTTTTCTATGCGACTCTGCGTTCTCGAATAAATTTGACAATGGGCGGCGTCACGTAGCTCAGAGTTTCTTCGTATGAAATGTGGGGATGGGATGCGCATGCTTTGCGCAATGCTTTAGTTTCCCAGCGTATTCTGTCGAATGAAATCCAGTGCAAAGAGACGTAGAGTTGCAGATATTTGCGGCTCACGCCTTGAAAGTAGTCTTTTACGAAATACATAAATGTCGTTGCTATGGACATTTTGTTTTCTGGTTTGGTTTTTGATTGAGCTGAAACAGACAAATCATTGCGGATGAATTTGCTACCGGGCATGGCTTTGATTAAGCCTTTCAGCTCAAGTGACATAAGAATGCGCGTCAGGTCGCTCGGTTCCATCTTCAGCAGTTCTGAGATTTGATCAAATGACATTTTTTCTGAAAGAACGTCCAATGCAATTTTTTCATCTTCTTCAAGTTGTATTGCATCTTTTATGTCGGAATTGGCATCTTGCCCCAGGCACTTTTTCATAGTCGCTTGTATCTCAAACTCCTCTGCTACTGCAGGTTCTCGTGCCGGAGTTTCAATACTGCGCCTGTCCATGATGTCCACGCAGTTGGATGAAGGTTCTTCAACGATGTTATCTAACATCAGTTTAGAAACGACAATTCCCACCTGCTTGTAGATAAGGTTAACGGTGTCGTTTGACACTGTGAGCAATTTTGCAGCTTGGTTTGCGCTAACTATAATTCCCATTTCGAACCAACGCATTATGACGACACGAGGACGAAACAAGCGAACCTTATGATAGAAAGTGTCTGCCGTTAGCCAAATTATCGATTTGCAGCCCTTGCAATGCATTGAGCGCAAATCTAATGACGGGATTTTATTCTCGAGGTCACACTTTTTGCATATAACAGATTCTCTCTTGTTGATGTCGCGAAGTGCTGCGCTCCTGTATCCACTCTCTGAACCGAACTCGTCGTCTAAATCCTTTAGTGTAAGGACAGCTCTTGCATTTGATCCTTTTGCTCGATCTGATATTGCCATTGGAAATTCCTCCTCTCTTTCTTTTGAATACGAGTTGAGGAAGCAAAAAGTTCAAAAATTTTTGATGCTGACATCTGTAAATTTGGATAGCCGCAACTGAGGTCTGAAATTTAAACCGTTAACGGTTTAAATTTCAGACCCTATTGGGTGGTGAAATTTAACTGTTTTGGTCGATGCGCAGACCGTAGCCGACGCCGTGGACGTTGCGGATAATTGAATCTTTGCCTTCAACATCGAGCTTTTTGCGAAGGCGTTTGATGCAAGTTGTGAGCGCTTCCACGGTCGCATCGGACTCGTTTGACCATACCCGGTTGAGCAAAGCCTCAGCAGGAAAAACTGTGCCCGGATTTTTCATCAGAAATTCCAGCAGGGCAAATTCTTTTGGCACCAATTTGACATCGACACCTGTACGCTTTACGGTGAATGTGGTTCTGTCAAGTTCGATATCGCCTGATTTTAAAACCGATCCGATATGTCCACCAACACGCCGCATCAACGCGCGAATTCTGGCCGTCAATTCCTTGGCATGAAAAGGTTTCGTCAAATAATCATCAGCGCCGGAATCCAACCCCAATTCTTTGTCATCAATGTTGGTGCGCCCAGTAAGAATTAGGACCGGTGTTTTTTTTCCAGTGGCGCGAAATTCTCTCAAAATTTCCATGCCGCCGATGACCGGCAATTCTAGATCGAGCACAATTAAGTCGTAATCGTAGACTTTCAAGCGATTTAAGCCTTCTTGCCCGTCGTTCACGACTTCAACCTCGTGCCTTTCCATCTTCAGCCAATCACGCACCAATTTCGATAGCTGAATATCGTCTTCGACAATTAGAACTTTCGCCACAGGAAAAATGCTCGCCGGTGTTTCGAGATAATGATATCGCAAAGTTGGGTTCGTTCGGGCTACGCTTCCGGTGCAGCAAGAGGCAGGCTGAAGTAAAAGGTGCTGCCCTTTCCCTCTTCAGATTCGACGCCAATCTGACCGCCGTGCAATTCCACGATTGCCTTGGAGATTGCCAACCCTAGCCCACTGCCTTTTCGACCTTTGGAATCGCTTTTGTTGACTTGTTTGAAACGCTCGAATATTGAGGTTTTCTGATTTTCAGGAACCCCTCTGCCTTCATCTTTGACATTGATGGTGGCGAATTCGTTGTCTTTTACGACGGATATGAGAAGCCCCGAATTTTCGGGCGAGAATTTCACTGCGTTGGCGATCAGGTTCAGCAGCACTTGAATCATTCTTTCCTTATCAGCTTTTACGAATGGGTCGATGCTGTTCTCTATGGTCAATTGGATCTTTTTCTGTTTGATCGCGTTTTTCACCATATTCAAAGACGCTGCGATAATTTCCGAAACCTGTACTGACTCTACATTCAGGTCCATGCGCCCGGATTCCATGCGCTCTAAATCAAGAAGATCGTTGACTAGAGTAATCAAACGGTCGCAACAGTCTTGTGCGCCGCTGACGCTTTCCAAACCGTCTTCTGTAAGCTCGCCATACGCGCCGGCTGAGAGAAGTGAATGAACCATCTGGATAGAGGTTAGAGGCGTGCGCAAATCATGGCTTACCATCGCCACGAAATCTCGTTTCATCTGATCGATTTGTTTGCGTTCTGTAATGTCGTGCACAACGCACATCAAAGACTTTTCTTCATGCGACCACACCACCGACCATTCGCAATCTCTTTCACTGCCGTCTTTTGTAATGACACGATTGGTGAAATTACCATGACCGTTGGCTTCGATAATTTTGCCAATCTGCTCAAGTGTTGCCTTTTGATCTTCTTCATCCAATATTTGATCCAGACGTCGTCCAAGCAAGTCGTCGATTTCATAACCCCATTGTTGTGCGGCTGCTGGATTGGCTTGCGTAAATCGTCTTTCCTGATCGAGCGAGCAGATGATATCGGCTGCGCTGCTCAAAATGGCGCTTTCCTTACGCCTCATCGAAGCCAATGCTTCAGCCATTTTTCTAAATGTGCCGTCCAGTTGAGCCAGTTCGTCATCTCCTCGCAAAGGAGGTGAAAGCGGCTGCTGGGATGCCAGTTTGTAAGTGTTGTCCAGGAGCACTTTCAGTCGCTGTGCCGTGCTTTTGTTGAATGCTAGAGCCAGCCCGAGGGCAAGCAAGATATTGAAGGCAACGGCTGCATAGATAAGCACTTCTATCTGTTTGCGTACTGCTGCTTGTTTGTTCTTGCGCTCGAGAGTTTCAGCTTCCTGCTCTTCCACCAGATGATCGATTGCCTGGAAAACGTCGGCCATCAGTCGGTTTACTTTCACCATCTCCATTCCGGCCGCCAGCTTGTTGCCGATATCCACCATCGTTTTTGCATGGTCGAAATAACGATCGCCTTCATTCATCAATTTGTAGACTTTGTCCCATGACTCTTTTTCATGCGGATTGTCCGCCACTAGGTTCGTGATGATTTCCTTTTCTCTGTAAAAGCGCTTCTTGGCAAGATCGGCGCGACGCCGGAATGTTTCTCGACTGGTGAAATGCGCAACGATGAGCGATGAGCTTCTTTCCATAACCAGACGCAGCAAAACGTTCAGATGTCCTGCTACGTCGCGGGCATGCGCTTCACGAGCCCGCTCATGGTCCACCTGGCTGACTAGATATGCAAAAGTACCGACAAAACCAAGCTCGAACACCAACGGCACTGTCACCAGTATGAGAGCCTTTTTTCCCAGGGAAAGAGTCATCGGCGCAACGAATGCCTTTAACGAATGCCTTTTTTGAATGCGCACTCCAAAGTTTTTCGAGTGAATTTGGAGTTGCCCCTATTTTGCCAATATTGCGCCCAAAAGACGCCAATGACAACCGTTAAAGTGCGTGGCATGAATCGGTTTGATTTGAGGACGCGCAATTGAAGTACTGGCTGACTGTTTCTATCGCTCTGGCGTTTCTAATCGCATTCTCGACCGGGCAGGCAACGGCTCAAGGTTTCGCAAGTTTCGCCCGCGCCAATGCCTCAGGCAATATGAACCGCCGAGCGGCTTCTGGCTGCCTGGCGAATCTTCCGAACGCAAGTAGCGCCGGCGATCAGAGCGGTTGGAGAAACGGTTTGCCCCCGACTCGCACGGATAGCTTCGTCAAGGAAGCTAAGCATCACGCCGCTCACATCTACGGAGATGAGGGCACATACGGACTGCCGCCATATATGGGTTTCAGCAAAGTCCACAGGATCAACACAGGCATCATGGATGAACGCGATGCCGGCCTCACCACCGGTCATGGCAGTTATATGCCTGATGCCTGGGGCGGAGATGAGTTTCATCAAAATGAATGGAGTCAATCAGGTGAAAGAGGTCACACAGCGGCAAGCGGTTACCCTGATGGTTTGCCGGTAATGACAGGTGCCGGTCAGAGTGGTCCGGGCGGCTCGCAAAATATTCCACCTCCTCCCGGCCCAGGCTACCAGGCAGCATACACATGCGAAGGTTTCGTCGGTTATTACAGCCCGGAAGAAGTAGCCCTCGCTCAAACAGATTTTCCGGCAGCCTTCGACCACTTTGTGCACAGTGATCGTTATACAGGAAGCATTTTGAATGCGGATCTAATTCTGCGCTTGCAAATGGGTCGCCCTGGTTTTTAGCCTCGCTTCAATCCCGCGCTGATTATAGGAAGCTCAATTCGAGCGCTTAATTGCAATAGTTTTGGTCTGAGGAAGCCTTACGCGAACGGGATGCTTAAACAACTCAGACGGAAAAAGGCACTACTCGCGGTGCCTTTTTCATTGCGCTGAAATGCGGACAAGCCGGATTCGAAAACTCGCAGTGCGGCTGTCTAATTCCTGTCTTGGACTTTTACTTGCCGAGAATTTTGCGACTTACTTGCCGAGAATTGTGAAACTGACTTCTTTCTTGTTCGGTTGCCGTTTTTCGCTGTCGTCCCCTTCCGCGGCTACGAGTTTTACTGGCGCAGTTAAATTCGCCGATTTGGGCACTATTTTTACGTCGCGTTCGGAACTGGTTGTAGCAACACTCTTGCCGCCACTGAAGAAGACTTTCGACTCCGCGACCAGCTTTTTATATTGTGCAAGTGTCATTTCGCCACTTCTGAAAGGCGAGCCTTCCTCTGTGCTGAGAGCGATGGATAAAGGTTTTTCAGTAATCGGATAGGCGTAAACAAAGATCTTTTCCTGGGCGCGTGATGCACCTTTGGGCAAGCTGACTTGATAGTCAAAGGGACTTTCGGAACCGCCGAATGTGATAGTGTCTCCTGCCTTGAGCAGAGTTTTTTGCTGATATTCATTGGGGAAAAGTTGTGTCAACTTGCCGCGTCCGTCGAAGTCGAAGATCATCACATTGCAATCCTGGCTCGCCGACACGTTGATTTTCATTTTGTCGCCATGTTTGTACTGCGGTGCCGCTCCTCGTTTATCGAGCCAGACACTGATAATCGAGTCGGCACTTTGCGTGTTGGCGGCGTCGAGAACAGGTGCTGGTCTCCAGCCGGCATTGGTGTTTGCCGGCTTCGCCGGTGACTTGGCTTGTATTTGATGCTTCTTTGCAGTTTTCACCGCCTGAGTCTTCTTGCCGCCGGCGATCGGTTTGATAGCTGCTTGTTTGGTATTTTGCGGAGCGCTCACAGCACTTGTTCGCGGCAAAAGAATTACGTTGCGTTCTTTTGAATTTTTCAAATCTTCGACTGTCGGCTCGCTCTTTTTATCTTCAGCCAGAGCATAACCGTTGCCCAAACTCAAAGACACTGCCAGAGCCAAAATGCTTGCCAAAGTCAATTTCCGATTTGCTGCTTTCATGCGGACGTCCTCAGTTATGTTCTGCAAAACACGCTTGTAATGAGATTCTAAAACAGATGTCGGCTAAGTGCCTGCCTGTCAGACAGAATCTATATATTCGTTTATCGTGCTTACTGTTCCTTGAACTGCTGAGCTGGAAATTGCCCGGACGAATCCGCACTGCTTTTAGTTTCAGTGGTTGGTTTTGGCTTTGTGGCAATGGGACCGTCCATCACGACATGGAGGATCTTTTGCGGATCATCCTTGCCAATCCTGTCGATTTTGTCCATCAATTCATCGGTGCTTATGTTCAGTAGGCCGATATTATCCCTGTCTTGTTTGCGATCTGAAGGTTGTAACAGTTGATCGTGCGCATTTAGGAGGACCACCCAGAGAAATTTCGAAGGATCTTTGCCGACTCCAATTGGTATGTCGCCGATATGGCTTATGGTGACTGATTCTCCGGGAACTGCAACAACTTGATCGCCGGCTGCCGGTGGATATAAAAGTGTGACTTTGCTACCGTCGATCTCGAACAAGTGGACAAAACAACTGCTGTGAGCTTTAAAACGTATAAGTAAGGGCTCGCCCTCATAATATTCGTTACGAGGCTTGTCGAAGCCTACGGTGATCGGCTTTATTTGCGGGTGCTTGATTGTCCATGAATCAATGATGGGCTTGGCCAAAAGACCGGAGCCGACTACAAAAACAATCATTGCCGCCAGGCAGAATGCCAAAATCGGTGAGACGGCCGTTCTTGCGGATCTTGGCCGAACCAGCTTGAGATTTTCTTCCACTCCCAGTTCTTTCAGAGCATCCACCCACAAAGCCAGCCGTATGGACGTCGTAGGTAAGTTCAAGCCGGGCAGACTGGCCGTGTCTCCGCAATGCATTGCCACAACCGAAGTATCATCGAATATAGGCGACCCGGAATCACCGGGCGCCAGAGCCAGATCGTGCAGGATGTGATAACTGTCCGTGCGTCTCAGTTCTCCAAGCATTCTTCCCAATTGGGCAAGCGGCACAGGTGTGGATGAATACTGACCAAGATGCACCGGATAGCGCACCGCCGACAGAGGCTGAAAGTTTTTCAGCTCCTTGCCGAAGGTAATGGGCAGAGCTCTGGCCTCTCTTTCAGGACCGGATAAATCGACAAGCATAATTGCCGCATCGAAAGTGACAAGTTGATCGGCCTGCCTGCCGAAGCTGGGATGCAAGCGCACTTCTCGTACGGCATAGCGATTACCGGAGGAGGGAAATTTGATCTGCAAAGACTTTGCCGAGTCCATAAACGGCTCGACAACATGGCCGCACGTAACCAGTAGATTCGGCGCCGCTTTCCATGCCTGGCCGATGATCGTCTCTTTGTCGCCGTCCAGCCTTATGACATTGGCCAAAGCGGCGCTGAAGACATCAGGATTCTCGGGTACCCCACTTGTCTTATGCTGATTTTCCATCAGAGGTAATTGGACCCGAACCCTTTCTAGCCAGAGCCGTTACAGAAATCCCACAGGCTTGATTGGATTATAAGTGATTGGCGGTTCTTCGGGTGCGAGCTTCTCACAATTGATTGCCAATTCTTACCTGGAAGAGGACCGCGCGCACTACGTTTTGCCTTAAGACGATATGATCTTACGAATTGGCTTGGGTGGGCTTATCTTGATAAGTTCAAACATTCGAGGTTCAAGTGCTGACAAGTCAGGGACAAATTGAAGAACTCTTGGAATTGGCGCCGGACTGGAGGCAGATCTTCGAATCGCTCTGCAGGGATGTCATAGCCCGCAGCGATGAGAAGGCTGGTTCGGGGCAAGCCAAATCCGTTGGTCTTTTTGAATTGTTCGAAAAACTTGGAGCTAAATCTCTTTACAAGAAGGCCCAGCTTTTAAAAGACCATCGCGAGATCTTTCTTACGCTGGTAAGAAACTACTATTTGCAGCCTCTGGCAACCAGAATGGTCGGCAACAATCAGCATTTGAAGCGCTTTTTTGCCCAACGCCGCATCGCTCAGGATGAGCAAAAACGCCATGCCCTTTCTATTGCGACGGAATTAGCTGAGAAGCTTGATGGAGCTGTGCGCAAGCAGATCCAGCAGGGTGCCGAAGATGGTTTCAAAGTGCTGTTGCCCGCCTACGTGCAGCGCTCCGTGCACAATCAAGCTATCGACTATATAAGAGAAGAATGGGACTGGGAAAAGACCACCCTGCAGGACCTCAATCTCGACCCTGACCAAGAAGATCCTCGTCAAAATACCGCCGACGATTCGCAATATATGCCTGAAAACCAGGCCATATCAGGCGAACAGGTCGTTCAGCTCAATCAATTGCGGTCTATGCTTCAAAAAATGCTGGACGACAAGAACATCCAGAAAGATCCACTGGAAGTGGTCGACTGCATGTTCGGGCTGGGTCTGACTAAGAATTCGGTTGCCGGAAAAGAGCTGACCATGCGCGAATGCTGTGACGTGCTTCGATTGTCCGGCGATACTCAGGCGAGAAAAATCGCGCGCTGCCAGGTTTTGCTTGATAAAGGGCTCTCCATGGTTCGGGAAGGAATTCGCCAAAACCTGCCTGGAATCGCTGATTGCTGGCAGAAAGAAACTAATGTCAATCGCGCTTCTCGCCGTGAACTCAATCAGCAGCTAGGCATGACCGAATCTGAAGTGGAACGTTTGATCCTGTCCAGGCAGTATAAAAAACTCCTCGATCTCGTGCAGAAAGCGGTATTGAAAGAGGGGCGTCTAAAAGAACTGGAGGCAAAAGGAGCCGTCGCGGCTTTTGTGCCGGTCGATATCAATTCGGCAACAAATAGAGATCTGATGGATATTCTCGGCATGAATAAGGACGTTGCTCAGAAAGTTTGTCAGATGCGCCCATTCCCGCACCTGTCCCATCTTGTCGAATTGAAGCTGGTTAACGAAGCGGCTTTGAAAGCCCTTCTAGAGAGAGGCGCTGTCCTCAAACTCGTGGAAAGCGGCAAGCGCAAGGATATCAATGCGGTTCCTCTTGATGAACTGGTCAAATCAGGTCTCGAGTCCGGACTGGCCAAACGCATTGAGAGGGGAAGGCCATTCGGCACCTGGGCGGAACTCGAGGATTATCTGCAAATCGACTTAAATAAGGAACCGCTGCTCAGACAAAATTTTTGTTTGGGGATTTTTTCCGACTAATTTTCTCAGCTTCGTCGTTGACCTACCTGGAAGGATAACGAGCTTCCCAAAAATCAGAATAGAGGGGATGTGACATGGCCAGTAAAGTTGATATCTGCCCGGAAATAGCTCGAATGGCTCAGGTAAGAACGCGCAGTCTGGGAGTTTCGCTTTCTAACGAACTGGCCCGCCTCGTTGCCGAAGAATCAGTCCTAGCCATAGATCCTGAAGTCGACCTGGTGGTCGAGGCTGCTAATACATTGAGCGAGATCGATGCCCTTGTTTCGTCGGCAGGCGTCAACGGCATTGGCGTCAACGGACGCGAAATCGATGTTCGCCCCCTTGACGAGGACGGCTTCATCCTCGTTCCCAGAGTTTTAATCGGCACTCCTTATCTGTCCGCCGGCACGCTGGTTGTTCAATTGAATGGACACGCAGGCGAAGTTGTCGCTCATGTCGGCCCGGGAAGTTTCATGGCGCAGGAAGATAAAGCCGGCAATGAAGCCTATGTGCACGTTCGTGTCAATATCGATCCGGCTTTTGATCTGGAGAAAACCCTTACCTCGATTGTGAATGCGCCGGTTGTCGACTTTGCCCAGAACCTTAAAAACATTCCTGATGAGGCTGAACTGGCTCGTTTCTTAACCAATCGCCAAGAAATGATCGTCGCTCGTCAGAAGCAAATCGTTATTGCTATCGCCAGCAAAGACGCAGTACGCGACTCTTTCATCAAAGTTGCCGAAACCACGCCCTGGGGCAAGTTGTCTCAAATCCTGCAAACAAGCGGTGTATGGGAAGTTCGCACCTTGCGTTTTACCGAGAAGCTGGTTGAGAAATTCCCCTCCCTGAGCCGTGATCGCATCAAAGAAGAGATCCGCAAAGGAGGCGAAGAGCACGGAGGTCAGCCTGATGCCCCGGAGTTTAGACGCGAGCTTATTAAAAGACTGACTAAACTGGAAGTGGAAGAACGTCTTAAATCCGCTGCTCCCGCCAAGATAAAGCAAATCATGGATGCTGTGGCTTCCGGTAAGACAGCACAAGATGCTGTGAATGCAGTGATCTCCAACAAAGTAGCAGTGGCTATTGCTGTTTCGATAAAGGAGCAACGCTCTTTTGTGAAGGACTTCTGTCAGGCATCTGCTGAAGAAATAGGGCTGGCGTTCGGAAAATTGGCCTTGCAGCCGGCATATGCAACGCATAGCTTCGACCCTGAAGCCGGGATGGAAGCAATCAATGAAGCTCTGCTTCTTTTGGAAGCCGGTCAAATTGCCGAAAATGCAGCCGCCCTCGACTTGGATCTGGCAGTAAGCTAAGACCTTGGTACAATCGCTACATGTCCCGTAGCACCAACACCAAAACCAATTGTCCGGCCTGCAAAAAGCCCAATGACCAGGAAATGCATTTCTGCATTTTTTGCGGAACGGTGCTCAATGCAGTAAAGGCCAGGCGCGCTGACCGCACATGCATAAGTTGCGGTCGCTTTGACGAGCTCAATGTCAAATTCTGCATTTTTTGCGGAGCCAACACTTCTCAAGCGCTTTCGAGCGATTCTCTTGAAATGACCGCGCCCAGAGAAGGCAAGCACACGCCGATAATGGCGACGCGCCCGCCTCTGCCACAGAGCGTGACGAGAAACAGAGTCAAAGCTGTCAAAGCGCAGGTCGATAAGGACCGCATACGCGTGCAGCAGGCGCAGGCCCAAAAGCCCGCCAATAGCCTTGCCTGGGCTGCTGCCGGGGCTCTTGTCGGACTGGTCGGTGTATTTTGTGCCTATCAAACCGGAGCGCTCGTGCCTGTCGCCAAGTTTTGCATGCCGCCTTCCGGTCTGGCGATTTATACCGAAGCACCCAATATAACTTTCATTATTGAAAGTTTGAACGGAAAAGACATGGTATTTGGTGAGACTGGTCAAACAGGCACAGCAGTTGTTTCCGACCTGCTGAGCGACCCTGTGGCACAGCAGCGTTATCGGCTCAGAATGGAAGGTCGAGGCTTCGAAACCGTTTACTTCCAGCCTTTTTCAATCGAGCCCAATAATGTGTCGGTACTGGGCTATCCGAAAAAAGTCTCATTGCCGCCTCGTCATATTTGACCGGTGATTGCGGCAGCCATCTGGCAATTGTCCGTAATTTAGGGAAAATATACTGAGGGGGAAATTTCCAGATGAAAGGCTCGGGTCAGACCGATAAACGAAAAGTGTGTGCAAGCTGCAAGCGCGCTTTGCCGCCTGGTGCGGTTTTTTGCGGTTTCGATGGTACCCGGGTTGAAGACAGTGCTGAATCAAAAACCAATGGACAAGAACTAAAGCAGTGTTCTAAATGCGGAAAACAGTTTCCCGCTTATGCCCAGTTCTGTCCGAATGATGCCTCAAAGCTTACGGAAATGAAATCGGCGGGCTCTCTTGCCGAACCGCCCAAACCATCTCCTTTTGCCGCCCCTCCGGGTTTTGCTCCTCCGCAGTCCGCTCAGCCTCCGGCACAACCGGCCGGCCCTTTTGAGCCTGCGGAACCTAGAGATCTTACCGATACTGCACCACCTATCGATGAAGAACTGGCGAGGTCGGGCGATTTCGGCAAAGAACCGCGCAAGCCGACTCAGATGGCCGAGATCTTCGAAGAAGACAATCAGGGACTTTTCCACAATCTGATCGGCAAAAAAATCGAAGGCAAGTACGAGGTGCAGTCCATCCTCGGCGAAGGCGGTATGGCGATTGTCTATAAGGCCTATCACACCAAAATGGAGAGACTTGTAGTAATCAAGGTCATGCAGGGCTGGTTGCTTTCCAACAAGAATGCCGTCGAGCGTTTCGAGCGTGAGAGCAAAACCACAGCCAAACTCGCTCATCCCAATATCGTCACTGTTTTCGACTATGGGGTTTTGAACGGCAAAGAACCATATCTGGTAATGGAATACATAAAAGGAGAGTCTCTCGGCGACAAGATTGCGCGTCAGGGCGCCTTACCATTTGCTACCGCCGCCGGTATCATCATTCAGATCTGCCGTGGACTGCAAGAAGCGCATAGTGTGGGGATTATTCACCGCGATTTGAAGCCGGACAATATTCTCTTGCAAGACAGAAGCGACCGGCCCGATTGGGTGAAAATTGTGGATTTCGGTATCTCGCATTTGGTGCAGGGAGCCAAACGCCTCACCAAGACCGGCAAAATGGTCGGGACGCCGGAGTATATCGCCCCCGAACAATTGAAAGACAAGCCTCTGGACATCAGGACCGACCTCTATGCGTTGGGCATTATTCTCTATGAGACTTTGACCGGCAGAGTTCCTTTCGAAGGAGAGAGTGCCGAAGGTATTTTGATGAAGCATTTGCTGGAGCCGCCACCGCCGCTCTCGATGCATAATGATGATTTCGCAGAAGGAACCCCTTTCGATGCCATCATTGCCAAGGCTCTGAGAAAAGAACCGGACGAACGTTACCAAACCGCAACAGAATTTCGCTTAGACGTCGAGGAGGCTCTCAACAAGGTATTGTTAAAACGCAACAGCAAGTAATGCTTGCAAAGCAGTGAAGGGACGATGGGGTCGATGACAAGAGAGACTGGGCGACAAACAAGAGATGAGGACGGAGCGGCAATCCCGCCGTCCGCCTTGCCGACTCTTTCTTCAGGTTCGGATCTCTCCGCCCGCCAACACTTTGAAAAGGGCTATCAGGAGCACCTCTCCGGCCGTCACGAAGAGGCGATCGTCTGTTATCAGAAAGCTATCGATGCAAAAAGCATGTACGAGGCATTTTTCAATATGGGTTTGTGTTTAAGACAGGTCGGCCGCCTTACGGAAGCGGAAGCTGCTCTGGCACGTTCCGCCAGCCTCAATCGCTTGTACCGCCCTGCCTATAAAGTCTTGAGCGAAGTCCAGAAGGCGCTCGGCAAAGAGACCGAGGCGCAGGTTTCCTGGTCGCAATATTCGCGTCTCTAAGCTCGAAAGACTGTAAATTGCGCTAGGCAACGCTGGTCGCTGCCGCCATTGCATTGAATTGACCGGCGCCTGGTCTTGAGGTGCAGGGTTGCTGCATCATCGACCGGCAGTCTTGAACGGAAACTTTTATACTGGCGGGCGTCCTGCATGATTCGAAAAGAGCAGGGGTGTTTTCCGAGACTGGGGCGGTCAATGTCCATGCTGCAGTCGTTACAGTGAAGCCGTTTTCGACGCGGCGCAGCAGGCGTTCAGCCAGAAGCAGAGCCTCGGCGCGTGCAGTCAAAATGCTCGTCGATGCGTTGAATCTGTTGTCCGAAGCGGTAACGAAATCTCTGTGCGGTCCGCAATTGCGCATCAGAAGCGAATAGGCGGTTCTTCTGACTTCGCGATCGTAGGCAGGAACTCGATCAAGCGTAACTGTCTGTGATTCGATTCCGTCGCATCCTTCTTGGACCGGTCGTGTGTCCGCCTCTGAGTCGAGACGGTTCAGGCGGTGCGATTCGACCTTCTTCAAAAATATGCGCAGTGCCTCGTCGGGTTTGCGAATCGGGCGCAATTGCAGAGTCGGCGATGATCTGCTTTCCCACTGAGTAGGCTGCTCTTCATCTAATTTCGATATAAGTGCCGCCACGGATACAAGTGACGAGCCGAGGTTTTTCTTGCCCGGTCTATTTTTGACAGGCGTATTGCCGTGCACACATTCCACGTCTGCTTGTTCGTGGTGTTCGGCTGGCGATGACTCGGACCGCTTGAAGCAGTCATAACTTTCTAATGCGGAGAGCCTGGCGGCTGCGAGAGTGGCGCTGGTAAACATAGAAACGGGACCATGGTAAGTGCTTGAGGAAGGCATCCTGGGCATCTCTACTTTAAGACGGGATGCGTGAACTGTTCGTAAACATGGAGATTATCCGGAAAAATAATTGCAAAGGCGTATCGAAAGTCAGTGTCCGTTGTTCAAACTAATTTAGACTTGAAAGCTGAACAGGTCCTGAAACGGGGTGGTCGATTGGCAGGTGAAAAGTTCTCCTTGAAGCTAAAAGGGCTGGCGGTGGTGGTTTGCCTTTTAGTTTTCGAATTGACCATTTTCGTATTTCTCTACATGCAAGTTGAGCAGGCGGAGAAAGAAGCCCTGCATGCAGTTCGGCTCAAGGAAATTGCAGCGCACACTGAGAAGCTGGGGCGTGTCCTCTGGGAAAGTCGCAGAACCCTCAATAAATATTTGCTTGAAAGAAATCAGAGCAGTTGGGATGAGTACTCCAGGCTGTCCGATCAATTGCCCCGTACTGTCGATTGGCTGAAAGCTCAAAACGAATATACCGAAAATCAAAAAGCTTTGCTCCTGCAAATAGAAGGCAAAATCAGTCAATGCCGAAACTGGCTTCTGTCCTCGAAAACGAAAGTGGACAACATGTCAGCGCCTGAATCGCTGCAGTTTCTCAACAGTCGAGAAAATGGAATTCTGGTTGTCTATCAGACACTTATTAACGACATCATTGCTCTTGGTAAACTCACCGATAAGCAACTGGAATCTGCTCCGGTGGCGCAAAGAAAGCACAGAGAAGAATTCCGGCAAGTCATTTTTGCCGGAGTGATCATCAATGTCATCATTGCTCTGGCACTGGCGTTACTTTTCATTCGAAGCATTACCAACCGACTGAAACTGATGGTTGAGAATACCTGTCGTCTCAAAGAATCAAAAGAACTTCTCCAGCCCGTCGGTGGCGCAGACGAAATTTCCAGTCTGGATGCGGCATTTCATAAAATGGCTGCCGAATTGAAAGAGGCTCAACGTATGAAACAGGTGTTCGTGGCCATGATTTCGCATGAATTAAGAACACCACTCACCAGCGTGGGAGGTTTTTTGGAACTGCTGTCGATGGGAGCACTGGGCGAAGTTTCAAAACCCATAGTTGAGCAGTCGGATCGCGTGCATGCCAATGTCGAGCGGCTTATTAAGCTGATTAATGATTTGCTTGATCTGGAAAAAATGGAAGCAGGCAGGATGAAAATGGCGCCTTGCCTTGTTTCACTGCAGGCGGCGGTCGACCGCTCGCTGCAATCTGTAGCTGAGCAATGCAGAACAAATTCTGTCGCTATTGAAGTGCAAAACTGCGATTTTCAGGTCTTTGCTGATGATGACAGGCTAGAGCAGGTTCTGGTCAATCTGCTTTCCAACGCCGTGAAATTCTCGCCGCCGGAAAGCAAGGTACGCGTGGAAGCGTCGGGAAGCGGCGAATTCGTGGAAGTGAGGATCATCGACCAGGGACGCGGTGTGCCGCAGGAGCAGCAAGAAAGAATTTTCGAGCGCTATCAGCAGGTGGATGTGCAAGATGGCTCCAAAAGAGGTGGAACCGGTCTTGGATTGCCTGTTTGCAGACTGATTGTCGATCAACTGGGCGGTTCGATTGGTGTAGAAAGCAGTGCTGGCAAAGGCAGCACGTTCTGGTTTCGTGTTCTGAAAGCCGCTCGAGAAGATTTTTTCCAGGCGAATTAATTAGCTGGGAGTTCCCCAGACCATTTGCAGTTCGGAAAGCTGACGCTTTAACTCATTTTTCAAGCGTTTATCGCTGGTGACATCGGCTTCCGATGAAATTTGCCACCACCGGCGGTGTGCGATTTTTTTTGATTTAATCGCTTCGTCTTCGCAAATCTCGAAAAGCCTGTCGAGAAGTCTTTTCGCCTCTTCGGCCTGATCTTCCGATTCGAAATTACTGATTTGATTGAAGAAACTATCGAAGTCTTCAGGCTTGGTAACACTGCGATTGTCGGCTAAACACCAGCGCAAGCTGAGACTGATTGCAGGATGCAGGCGGCGCAAGTCACCTCGGTAAACGTCGGTGCGCCGATTTGCCTGCTCCGGGTAAAACTCGACAGTGCCCGAATTGGGCCAGGGTGCCGTCGAGTCCATGGGTATTTCGCTGCCCTCCTCATAAATGAGGAAGTAACCGGGAAATGATGCTAATAAAAGATCGAAGAGGTCATCGCGCAAGTGGCACCAGGCATCGTGCGAGAGATGATGGCTGATGATTTTTGCTGAACCGGCGAAGGCTGTGTCTATAGTCTTGATGGCTTCCAGCAGGCGATGCAAATGGGGACGCTCGCCGGTGCTGCGCAAATGACGCCAATAAGCGCTTATGTCCTCAAGCGTCATGGTGTTTCGTCGTTCGCTGGTTGTCATAGTAAAGCCTCCAGACCCCCAGAATATTTACCCTTTACAAGTCGTCGTCAAACCTGTGGAAGGGTTTCCGGCTTTGCGCTCTCTGTCCGATTGATAAAACCAGCCCGCCTTCACGCATAACGGTGAAACTGGAAACCGTGTGAGTAAACTCATATGTCAGGCAAGATTGCAAAGTAGCGCTTAAAGATCATGCCGGCAATCGAGGAGGATTGCTGCACAGGGCGGTATAATCCGCCCTCAGGAACGGCCGCTGGTTTTGGCCGCCGCCCGCTGTTGTTGTTTTTTGGAAACCCCCAATGATTACAGTCAATGAAGTCACCAAAGGATTCGGTTCCCGAACTCTCTTTGATAATGTGTCGGTCAAATTCAGTCCCGGTTATCGATATGGGCTGACAGGTCCGAATGGCGCCGGCAAATCAACTTTCATGAAAATACTGACCGGTGAGGTCGAGCCGACCAACAACGGCACAGTCGGTCGTCCTGCTCGTGTGGGGGTTTTAAAACAGGACCAGTTCGCTTACGACAACGAGCGAATTGTCGATACTGTCGTCATGGGCAATGAGGTTTTGTGGAACGCCTTCAAAGAGCGCGAAGAGCTGTGCCAGTTGACTGAACTTTCAGAAGCGCAAATGCTCAGGCTTGGTGACCTCGAATCTATTATTGCTGACGAAAACGGCTATACGGCCGAGTTCGAAGCCGGTGAAATTTTGCGCGGCATCGGCATCCCTGACGATCAGCACGAAAATCTGATGAGCACTCTTGCCACTGATTACAAATTTCGTGTTCTTCTGGCGCAAGCACTTTTTGCCGGTCCCCAAGCCTTGCTGCTTGATGAGCCCACCAACCACCTTGACCTTGAATCAATTCACTGGTTGGAGGAATTTCTCTGTGATTATGAAGGGGTTTTGATCGTCATTTCGCACGACAGGCACTTTTTGAATTCAGTTTGCACGCATATTGCCGACATTGATTACGACACGATTATTGTCTACCCAGGCAATTACGATGACATGGTCGAACACAAAATGCAGGCTCGCCAGTCTATCGAAGCGGACAACAGAGAGAAAGCGAAGAAAATCGCTCAGTTGCAGGAATTCGTTTCAAGATTCGCAGCCGGTCAGCGTTCCAGTCAGGTGCAATCTCGTAAAAAAGAAATTGCCAGATTGGCGCCTCAGGAATTGAAGAAATCGAATATTCAAAGGCCATATATTCGCTTTGAGCAGGAAAAACCGCTCGGTCGTGAAATCCTGCGCGTAGAAGGTCTGACTAAGGGATTTGACGACAAGGTTTTATTCAAAGATTTTCGTCTTGATGTTTATCGCTCGGACAAAATTGCCATCATCGGTTCTAACGGAGTCGGCAAAACCACTTTATTGCGTTGTCTCATCGGTGAAATGGAACCGGACAAGGGCTCGATAAAATGGGGCGACAATGCTTCCTGGAGCTACTATCCGCAGGACTATCACCAGGACATTCCCAATGGAACGACTGCGTATGACTGGTTGATGCAGTACATGACCGATGAAGGTCATCAATTTGTGCGCAGTGTCTTAGGACGTATGCTTTTTTCGGGCGATGAAGCGCAAAAAGCTACGGAAGCGCTTTCCGGTGGTGAAGCCGCTCGTCTTTTGATGGCGCGAATGATGATGCAGAAAAATCCGATTCTTGTTTTCGACGAGCCCACCAATCACCTTGATCTGGAAGCTGTGAATGCGCTTGGAGAGGGACTTTCAGTCTTTCCTGGTACCGTTTTTGTCGTCTCTCACGATCGAGATTTGATTTCCGACGTTGCCACAAGAATATTGTCATTCACTCCGGAAGGACTGGTAGATTTCAGCGGCACCTATCCAGAATATTTAGAGACTCACAGATTTAAAGAGTACAGCCGGATTTCGAGACGCTGAGCGCTTGGCATCGACGCCAGCCGCCTTGCACGGTTTTGAATTTAAACCGTTAACGGTTGAAGTTGTGATTTAAGCCGTTAACGGCTTAAATTTCAAAACCAGGATCTCAAGTGCGCTAATTTTGCTCCAGTTGGGCTTCTTTCTGAAGTTTGACGACTTCACCTTCGAGAGCATTAACTTCGTGAGAACGATCGGCAAGAAACGTTTCCAATTCTGCTGACAATTCGGCGGCACATGAAAAGCGGTCTTTGGCTTCCACCGCCGTTGCTCTAGAAACTATTTCATTGATAGCCGACGAAAATGAATCTCCAGGACAAGATGCCTGGATTGCCTCCGGCTCTTCGCCCGTTAAGAGGAAAAACATCGTTGCGCCCAGAGAATAAATGTCGCTTTGCGGAATGGGTTTGCCGCGAAACTGCTCTGGTGCCATGTAATTCGGTTTGCCGACGACCGAGCCTGTGACGCTGGTTTCCACCTGACGCGCCACGGAAAAATCTATCAATTTGAGCATGCCTTCACCGCTCAAAATTAAATTGTCGGGTGTGAAGTCACGGTGAGTAACGGGCGGATCGTTGCTGTGAAGAAATTTGAGCAATCCGCACATTTGCCAGGCAAGGCGGGCAACCTCGCGTTCAGGCAGTGGACCCTCCTTCTGCACAAGTGTCTTTAGATTCTCACCCTGCGCGCGTTCCATCACAAGATAGGCCCTGTGATCTTCAATGAAGAGGTCGTAGAATCTGATAATTTGCGGGTGCTCCAATCGCGAAAGCATTTCCGCTTCCACTTGAAACCGCTCAGCCGCTTTCATTCGCACTTTGGGATCTGGATAAACAGGCAACATGAACTCTTTCAGTGCCACCAGATTCGAGTCGGCAGGCAGTCTTTCGGAGCGCGCCAAATAAACGGTGCCCTGCCCACCCATCCCTAGTTTTTCCTGAATCGTATAGGTCCCGTCTTGCAAATGCGTGCCTGGAGTCAGTGGTGTCAATTTGTCGCGCTTCGGAGCGGCGGCCAATTCTCTCAGCCAGATTTCCGTGTAACTTTGGCGCACTGTAGGCGAGCCGAATACGTCTTTTAATTCTTCGCACGATACGTTTTCAGGCAGATTTCGATTCAGTGATTCGATGAATTTCAATCTGTGCCAGGGGGTAAGAATGTCTCCATATCTGATACGCAGCGGTTTTCTTGCATTGTTTTTGCTTGTATTCATATGGAGAACTATCAAATAATCCAGATTGGAACGTTTTTTCTTGGGGCGCACCAGTTCTACTTTTGTAATTTCGTCCCAGCTGACGAAATTACGCGATATCCATTGTGTGTCGGCCTCGGATGAAAATGACTCTCTCTTGAGCATGATTTCGATACCGGAAGTGCCCATAAAAATGATGTTGGGATTTGATTTATGCTCGAGGGTCAGTTTGGCTATCCACAATCCCAAGAGTAAAAACAGCGGTTGCGAGATTGTCGAGAAAGCCTGAAGAACGCTATTAACGCCGGTGGAATGCTGCAAATTCAAAAGTGGTTTGAGCGGAACAAGCAGCGTTTTGGCAAGAAAAATCAAAGTCGGATGCAGTGTGTTGGTTGGAATTCCAATCAAGAAAATCAAACCGAATACTATGAAAAACGTTGGTAACCATTTGTCGATGAGGCGAAACCAAATGGACACTTCGGCATTAGGACAATAGTCCAGATATTCGGCTTGATACTTTCGCGGTTTGAAATTGTCGTTCGAATCCGGTCCTGCAATGATAGTCAATAATTTTTCTGGCTTCATTTTGCTTTCCAGTCACAAAGATTGGCGGCTACGGAACGTGCGGATTCTGGTCTTTTCTCCTCGTCCATTTGAGTAAGCGAAACAATAAGCTCGCTGAGCTGCCGGGGAGTTTCAGGCTTGCTGGTTGATGGATCGGAAACGCTGATGGGCTCTGGGTCTTGACCTGTAAGCAGAAAGTACAGCGTGCAGCCAAGCGAATAAAGATCACTTTTGACTGTCGCTTTGCCCCTTAGCTGTTCAGGCGGAATATATGCTTGTTTACCAATCAACGTGCAAGTGGCGGTGCCTAAAAACGTATTGGCGGCGCCGAAGTCGATGATAGCCAGACTCTCGCCCCCGGCTTCATCATCGCGCAAAATTATGTTGTCGGCTGAAATGTCTCGGTGCACTATAGGTGGTTCTTGTTCGTGCAGGTATGCCAAAATTTCCGCAATCTGCGCACCCCAGTTAATCGCCTCTTTTCCATCAATCGGTCCGTTTTCTTTAACATATCGGCGCAGATCTGTTCCTTTGATGAATTCCATAAGCAAATAGTGTCTGGTGTCTTCGACGAAATAATCGTAGACTTTGGCCAGACCCGGATGGTTCAGGGCGCTCAAATAGCGTGCTTCGCGCTCGAGCATAGTAATTGACTGCTTCTGCAATTCCATATCTGCTTCCTTGGGAATTACAGCCTCCTTGAGCACCAGGTGCTTGCCTTGGTTGTCTTTGACCAGATAAATAGCCGAAAGCCCTCCGAATGCAAGCTGTCTTTCCAGTGTTAATAATCCTTCTTGCAGTTTGTGTCCAGGCTCCAGGGGGATGAAGTTGGTGGCGCCGAAACGCGCGGACAGCTCTTCTTCCCACATTTCGGTATAGGAGCGATTCTTGTCGCTCCGGAGAATATTGCCGCTCAATTGCGCTCTTGCTTCGAGCAAAGCCGGAAAACTGTCGCTTCCGCCGCCCCAAACATCAATGGCAACGATCATTTGTTCCAGGTCTTTAGCTTTGAAAAATCGCGAATCAAATTCGACTCGCTTGCCGTCTTTGAAAAACAGCCTCAATACACCGCCTTTGGACTTGCTTTTGTAAGTCACATATTGCAGGTCGCTCCACTGTCTCTCAGAGCGAAAACCCAGTCTGGGCAGCAGGAAAAAAGGCAGAGAAATACCTTCTCTGGTAAGAAAAACGCTGTTATCGGATGAAAGAAGCGTGAGAGAAATAAGCGCTGTGAAAAGCAGAAGCTCGCACATGATGAGAATAGAGGTCGGTCCGTACTGCAAATAGCCGCTGAAAACGGCGGTGACAAGCACGATGGACGACCAGAGAAGAAAGACGCCGAAAAGCGGCAAAAGAAGAATGAGCGAGCGATTGAGAAGCATGACCGGGTGTGTCCTGTAGCGGATGTTTACTTCTGCTTCCGACATGTGAATAGCTCTCAAACTTCGTTAAACAATGTTCCCTTAGTTATCTTGTACTATTCGCCGATGCTTTGCTTTTCGAGTAGCCGGGCAGGACGCACTAATGCCAGAAAGCTAATGCAAGACTGTGCGCTTCTGTGCATAATTGCCCTCTGGCGACTCTCCGGCCGGTTCTTTGTAATTCGAAGGCCTAAGCGCGGCAACAATAGAGTTGTAAGAGCGAGGAAATTAGTGTGCTCAAGCCGAATTTGTTCAAGCTGAATTTAATAAACACAAGACGGCTCAGGCGCGGCGCTGTGTTTTTGTCACTGGCTGCCACACTATCCTTTTCGTTTTACCCGGCAACAGTGGCGGCCGCCCCCGGATCACCGGCGACAATTACTAAAATCCCCGGTCAGTCGGAAGGTCTCAGCGCCCAGCAGGAAGAGCACATCAAGCAGCTTCAGGCTGCTCTTGAGAAAGCTCGCAAGGGCAAAGGCGATGCTGAGGCGGACGCGCTTTACCAGCTCGGTCAGTATTATTTTTCAATCGGCGACCGATTAGAAGCGGAGAATTATCTCAAACAATCGCTGGCGGCAGAAGATCGCTTGCACAGACCAGAGCAGGCGGTGCAAGTTCGCGTGGCAGTCGCTCACACTATGATCGCTCAAAAGCGCACGCAGGAAGCGCTTGTTTTGTATCGGCAGGCGCTGGAAATCGCCGGCAAGAATAAAAATAGCGAACAGGCTGCCAGTGTTCTCGATAACATGGCGTCGTGCATGCTCATGGCCGGTGATTTCGAGCAAGCCGAGAAGTTGCTGGCAGATTCGATGGAAACTGCAGTATCACCCCAAGTAAAAGCAAATGCACTGATTAATTTGGCTGCGGTTGCCGCTGCTCGCCGTGATAACAAACTGGCTGTCGAGCGTTGTGATAAAGCAATAGAGATGCTGCAGAACGCAGAGGATGCACGCACGCTGGGCCTGGCATTCAAGCAAAAAGGTAGAGCCCTGGCCAATATGGGCGATTACGGCGGTGCCATCGCGGCTTATTCGGAAGCGGTAAAACATTTCGAGTCGGAAGCCGAGTCCATTCTCGAGGCGCAGGTTCTCTTGAGCATCGGTCAATTGCAGCTTGCCCAGCGCAAAACTGGCGAGGCTCGAGAAAATCTCAAAAAAGCAATGGATATTGCCCGCAGCGAAAAGGACGATCATTTGCTTGTCTCTTGCATGATTGCTTTGGGCGCGGCTGAAGCTGATTCAGCTAATTTCGGCGCCGCTCGCGGACTGCACACGGATGCCGGCAAGCTGGCTCAGGCCGGCCGCAACAAACGCCTTGAATATTTGGCCGCTTCAGAAGAAGGTTTCGATTTCTTGTTGGAAGGCAAAGCCGAAAAGGCGCTGGACAAATTTTTGCAAGCAGATTCACTCCTGCAAAACAGCGCCGCTGCCAGTGCCTCAGAAAGAGCCGGTCTGCTGCGGGACCTCGGTCTGTGCTATCGATCCTTAGGACAAATGGAAGCGGCAATTAAATACTACGGGGAGGCTGCGGCCGTTTTTAAGGAAGCGGGAGACCTGGAAGGGCAAGCACTGCTCACCAACAGTGTCGCTGTCGTTCATCTGGATATGGGTAAGCGCGCCGATTTCGAAAAGGAATTTGCTGCCGCGCGCCAATTGGCTTCTGAGAGCAAAAATTTGAGCGTTATTGCCTGCCTTGCTTTCAACGGCGCCCAATTCGATTTTATGTCGCAAAAGTACGATGTCGCCATGAAATCTTACGGTCAAGCTATCGATGCCGCGCGTGCTGCGCGTGAAGAAAAAACCGAATGCATGTCTTTATGCGGGCTTGGCTTTACGCAACTGGCTCTCAAAGACTTTGAGGCCGCCAAAAGGTCATTTCTCAAAGCTGCTCCGATTGCAGATAAATTGGGTTCTCTGGAAGCCCGCTGGGATGTGGCACTTGGCTTGGCAAAAACCTTCAGAGCATTGGGGCAAACAGCGGATGCCGAAGCCCAGTTGAACACAGCAGTCTCTCTTGTGGAAAAGGAAAGGGTCTATCTTTCCCGCGATACATTTAAGACTTTCAGTCTTGATTTACGTCAGGAGTGTTACCTCGAGCTTATCGATCTTTATGCTTCTTCAGGCAAAGCCGATCGGGCTCTCGAACTGGCGGAGAAGAGCAGAGCCAGGGCTTTTCTTGACCTGCTTGCCGGGCGGCTCAGTCGCAGTTCCGCCGACACCGTAGCGTTGATTCTCGACGGTAACAGCTCCAAAAAAGAAAGTGCGCCAGCCCAACAGCTCATTGCAATGGCAGAGCCAAATTTGCTTTCCACCGTGCGCGGCGTAGAAATTACTCCAAAAGCCCGTTCACTGGTCGAATCTTCGGCGTACAGTCCCGTCAATGCGGCGCCGCCTTCGCTCGAGGAAATTATTTCTCTGGTCAAACGCCGAAAGTCGCATGTGGTCGAGTATTGCATGCTCAAGGACAAAGTTTTGATCTGGGTCATCGCTCCGGATGGACAAATACAGTTGGCACCGCCAGTGGTGATAAGCGCCGTTGATTTGAAACGCAAAATTAGCGAAGCTCACAATTCGATTGCTCAAGCGGCCAAACTTCCCAAAGATATGGACGCCCAAGACAAGGCTCGCGAGGCGCTTCTCAAGGAACTATATACTTTGCTGATTGCACCGGTTCAGAGTCTGTTGCCTGCTTCCTCTGATGCTGTGGTGACTTTTGTTCCGCATGGCCCGCTCTTTTCAGTTCCTTTCTCGGCGCTCATGTCCGGGCAAGGAAAATATCTGATTGAAGAGCGCACCGTGAGCTATTTGCCTGCAATAGGTGTTTTGCGCGCCACTGAAAAAATTGCTGCGGAAACGGACAGAGAAACAGAAAATACTCTGCTTGCCTTCGGCAACCCCATAACGAAAGTAATTGCATTCCTCGGCACATTGCCTTTCGCAGAAAAAGAGGTGAAGAAAATCGCAGCCCTCTTTGGCGAAGGAAAGTCCAAACTGGAAGTGGGCGCCCAGGCGACAAAGTCGGCTTACAAAAGCTTCTCTTCCAAATATTCCGTGCTGCACCTTGCCACGCACGGTCTCATATCGGAAGAAAGACCAATGGACTCGGCACTGGTATTGGCGCCTGAAGGAGGCGACGATGGACTTTTGACCGTAAAAGACATTCTTTCCATGCCGCCTTTGAAGGCCAAGATGGTCGTGTTGTCCGCTTGCCAGACCGGCAGAGGAAAAATTACCGGAGACGGAGTCGTCGGTCTTTCTCGTGCGTTCATCATTGCCGGGGCACCGTCCGTGGTGGTCAGTCAGTGGAATGTCGACGATGTAATGACCGAGTATCAAATGGGCGAGTTCTACAAATCATTTCTTGGCGGCAAATCGAAAGTGGCGGCACTCAGAGATGCTCAATTGCATACGATAGGCTTCATGGATAGATTGCTTGGATCTTCTACCGGAAAGACCGCATTTCGTCCCAATCCAAGATTGTGGGCCGCCTTCCAGTTGATAGGAGAGACCAACTAAGACGTTCAAGAACCGGTTTTTGCGAAACTATTTAGATGCCAGCTTGGTTGGGAAGATTGCCGGCTTTGAAACTTCCGCTCTCAAACCGCCATAGAGCCTGAAGTTGAAGCCGGCCAAGCCTGGACTGGAATTTGCTCCCATATTAAATATCGGCTCGGCTCTCACAAACGCCGCTACAGGAATATTGCGGTGCAACTGGCGCGCCACTTCTCCTGTCAATACAAACACCTGGTTGTTGTTGCCGCCGCGCAGATTGCTGTTTCCGAAATTGGTCAAGAATGTGCAATCGGCAGTCATTACCCAGGGACTCTTTCGATGAATATAGCCAACGGAGTAGAACTGGTCGAATTCCTGAAATCGATCGAGCATTTTTTGAAAGCGCACCTGACCCATGACGCTACCGTATGCGGCGCCATGTTGACCAATTCTTCGAACGATTACCGCCGAAGGAATGATGTCCGACAATGGCGGCGTGCCTGAATTCTGTAAATTGAAAAACAGCTCGCGGCAGAAGAGCCCCGTAGTTACGGTCGTTTTGTCATTGATGGTGAAATCATGATCGGCTCTCACCCCTACTGAGTAGATGTTGCGGCTCAGTTGGCTGTCTCTGCTGGCGTATTGATCTCTGAACATGAAGAAGTTCGAACTGACGCGTGTGCGGCGTGTGAGCGCATACCCGGCCGTCAAGTTGGGCAGGACGCGATAAACCGCATCAGCCTGCGGGTTTCTGGAAGTTTGAAAGACGTTTGTTTCTAAACGCAAGGAATTCTCGCATGTGCCGGAGAAAAACATTCTTGCCGGCAGTTTGTAGAGCATGCGTGCTTTATACGAATCAACGGTGCTGAATGCAGCAGCGCGCTCCGGAATTTTGATTGGAGTGAGATCCAACTGCTGCATATCGTTCTGGCGTGAAACTGACTGGGCGATGGAAGTCGGATTTTCCAGCATTGCCGGTCTCAGGATGTCGGCAGAATTGCTTTCACCTGGCTCTGAGACGGCGGCCTTATTTCCCTGCTCCTGGTCGGCAGTTACGACTGATGATGCAGCTTGCCGCCGCACAAGGTTGGTTGTTTCTTCGGTATTGACTATCGAGTCCGCTAAATTGGTCTGCACCGCGGGCAGTACCGGACCGCGCAAACCATTGCCTGCCGCTCCCGAGATGCCTTCAAAGGCGCCGGCAGGCAAGGCAAAAATTGACAAGCAGAAAAGGCTCGACGCCAGAGCGGCGACCGGCGCTGCTATATGAGAAGGCTGAGGGGCGGATTTCTTGTTTTGCACTTCTAGAATCGCGAAAACGCTTTCAAAAACCGGTTGCCAATATAAATCGGCGAGTCTTTCGGATTATAGCTACGATTTCAGTACCTCGCATGTCTTCGGTTAAGCAAGACTACCGGTTTGGCGAAATTAATACGCACAAACCCGCTGCTTGTGGCTGCCACCACTTACGGTGAGATCTCTCTTATGCCGTTTAACCTCAGGATAGGCTCGTTATCAAGGTGCGCTTGCGTCTGCGACAATCGAATGCGTACAAAATGGAAAGATCTGGTCTTAAGGACTTTGAGGGCGCTTTATGGCAGGCAATGATAAAACCCGTAAAGAAGCAGCGGCAGAACCGCGCGATCCGGCTATTCGGGTAATACTGCTGCCGCGCGACACGAACAAGCACGGCACTATATTCGGCGGCGTCATATTGAGCTATATCGACCTTGCCGGAGCCGCTGCCGTCAGCCAGGTCACCTCCCAGCGAATTGTCACAGTGGCCATTAAGGAAGTAGTCTTTCACGCCCCTGTGCTGGTCGGAGAGGCGGTCAGTTTTTACACCGAGGTGACTCGCATCGGCAATACGTCCGTGACCGTACACGTTGATGTGGAATCCAAGCGCCAGGGCAAGCGCATAGCCGTGACCGAAGCCGACATTACTTTCTGCTGCGTAGATAAAGACGGAAAGCCTGTTCCGGTTGAACGCAATTGATCTAGCATAATAAATTATGAGGAACTGAGACTTCAGTCCGGCTATCATAAGCACTGTTTCAATGGAACAGCGGCCACATAATGATGACAACCGAGACAGACCCACAGGCGAAGGCAGTTCACGAAAAAATACGGCTGTATCTGGGCACAGGCTGCGGCAAAACCACTGCCACTTTCGGCGTGATGCTCAGAGCGTTGAGCAAAGGCAAGAACGTCACTCTCGCCTTTTTCGACAAGCTGGAAGAAAATTCCAGCGAAGGCGAAGCGTTGCGCGTGTTAGCCAACCATCAGGCTCCCGGCTTCGGCAAGCTGAGCGTCAAGTATTCGGGCGTCAATCGTCTTGGCACCGGACCGAAAGGAAGCTTTCGGCTGTACAGCTCTCCCAACGGCATCTTGCCTGAGGATAAAACTGAGGCTTTGGCGGGACTGGAATTCGTAGCAGAAGCTTTGAAGCGTGGCGATGACATAGTCATCGGCGATGAAATTCTCGATGTGGCTCGCGTCGGTTTGGTCGATTGGGATACGGTCAAGGCAACTTTCGAGCATCGCCAAGATCCCACCGTCCTGGTTTTGACCGGGCGCAGGGCGCCGGATTGGTTGATGGAACAAGCAACGACGATTTCCACGACGACCCAGTTGCGCCACCACGGCAAAGCCATAGAAGGCATGGATTGTTGAGCGGCGATTAGTGCTTCTTCAGCGATACCGTCTTGTGGCTCGGCTGAGTGCTTACTTCCTTTTTCAAGACTTCCACTGCTTTTGCAAGCTGGACGTCTTTTCCGTCTTTCGGTGAATGCTTGAAATTGGAATAAGAGAGGTCGATCCACCATGGTCCGCGACCCTTGGTGTAATCATCGTCTTTGAGCACGACTTCGCAATCTTTGTCAGGACTGATGCCTTGTTTGTGAATGTCCACATCATTGGGCGTCAAATATCTGGCGATGGTCACGTTGATGCCGGAGCCGTCGTCTAGCCTGTTAATCGACTGCACAAGCCCCTTGCCGAAGGTTTTTTGCCCGACCAGTTTAGCTCTTTCATTGTCATGCAGGGCGCCGGAAAGAATTTCTGATGCAGAAGCACTGCCCTGGTTGATCAGAACCACAATCGGTTGTTTGGAAATCGGGCTGTTTGCCGCTTCCGTTTTCGCTTTGTAGCCTTCGCTGTCAATGGTACTGACGATGGTGCCATGATCCAGGAACATATTGGCAATGTCTATCGCGTTGGAAAGCAGACCACCAGGGTTGTTTCTCAAATCGATGATGAGCCCGTCCGTATTGCTGAGTTTTTTCAGCGCCTGACGCATCTCGGAGTTGGCTTTTTGCGAGATGAAACTGTCCAGCCGGATATAGCCAAGGTTGTCCGGCAAAATTTCACAGCTTGCCACAGCCTTGATCGGAATTTCCGCGCGTTTGAGCGAGACTTTGCGCTTGTCCTGCTTGCGCAGGAAAGTGATGCTGACGATTGAATTGATCTCGCCACGAATTTGTTTGACGACTTGATCGAGCGATTGGCCTTTAACAGGTTTGTTGTTTACTTCCAGAATCTCGTCGCCGGGATGCACGCCGGCATTGAACGCCGGAGTTCCTTCAATGGGCGCAATCACTACGACTTTGTGTTCTTTGTTCATGCCGAGCTGCATGCCGACGCCGAACAAGTGAGCTTCAATCTGCGATTTTTCTTCATCGAAGGAATCGCGATCGAGAAATCGTGTATATGGATCAGCCAGGCTGGCCAACATGGTTTCGATAGCCTTGTGGGCATCTTCCGGCGTTTTCAACTTGCCGTCGTAATGATGCTGCCAGCGGCTCCAATCCTGCGTATTGAAGCCTTGCTCGTAGAAATTGTCCTTGAGCAGTTTCCAGGCGCGGGCGTAAAGAACCTGCGGGGGAACGTTCGTGCTCACCTCCGCCAATGCCGGTGACGCCTTCAGCTCCGAGGTGTCGGCGATCAGCATCTGGGCGGGCTGAGTCTTGCTGCCGCTCGTGAGCAGCCAGCATTGAACACCGAAAAAGAGCAAACACAAAACCAACGGAATGCCGATACGGGCTACTCTTCTCTGTTCCACGAACTCAGTTTCCTCTTAAGTATTTAAAGCATCTACTATTGATATTAGATCATGGCGGCTCTACCCGCCAAAAATCTGTGAATTAAAGCAAATCACTGTCCGACTTCTTTCAACTTATTCAGACCACCAAATTTATAGACTCAGCCGCTCGGGCAAGGTTTCTTGAGGAATACCGGCTGAAGTCCCAACAGGCAGACGGGGAAGCGATTTTAACAAAATCTTATTTTAGCCCGCGACTTGCCAACAGTCGATAGCTTTTTACCCAAAAGATCCATAGATCGAGCCTAAGTTAACTCTTTGGGGTTTAACTCCTCGACCCCACTGACCTAACATTGAACAGGTTTTTGAGTGAATTTTCTGGAAGTCATCAGGACAAACGCATCCCAAATGGTCTCACCCGCGTATGCTGAAAGGGTTGATATTGCACCCGGCAATGAGTCACATACATCGTCATCCGCTATTCAAATGAGAAACGGGGGCGAAACGGTATCCGACGTGGACAGCACGCAGTTGAAATCCCATCCCATCATCGGCGCTCTGAAAAACATTCGCCTGTCAAAGCAAGCAAAACTCAATCTAAAGCTGACTTTCAGTGGTTTGATGTTTGCCAGCCTCTTTCTTTTCGGTAAGGTCGATTTGACCAAGAGCTGGGAAGTCGCGCTTCAATCAAACGGCTGGTATCTTTCTTTAGCCATAGCTCTCTTTCTTGGTTCGGTCATTATCAACGCCAAGCGCTGGCAATTGCTTGCCGATGCCGTCGGCTTGCGCAAGCCTCTGATGGCACTCCTGCAGTTTTGCTATGTGGGACTTTTCTTCAACCTGTTTCTGCCGTCCACTGTCGGCGGAGATTTCTCACGCGGATACTATTTGTCTAAAGGTACGGGCAAATACAAGAGCGCCTTCTATTCTGTGCTTGCCGACCGCACTGTCGGTATTGCCGTCCTGTTTCTTTTCGGAACCATCGGCATTTTGACGGGGCCGGCAGGCAATCTTCCTTTGACATTGAAATTGCCCATTTTGCTTGGCACCGTGGCAATTTTTCTCGTGCTTCCTTTTGCTCCCAAGCTCTGCAGAATGATTCTCGGACCTGAAAATTGGGTGACCAGGCGGTTCGAAAATTCCGCGGCCAAGGTCTACTGGCACGATAGAAAGCTCGTGGCTTCGGCAATCTTTCTATCCGTCATCCTTCAATTAGTGATTGTGCTTGTGCACGTCACTATCGGCTTGGCGCTCGGTTTGACGACGATTCCTATCTGGTACTACTTCGTCTTTTACCCATGCGTAGCCGTTCTCGGCTTCGTTACGCCGAGTTTCAACGGCATAGGCATCCGTGAATGGGCATACACCTATTTCCTCACTTTCATCGGCGTGGACAATTCTCATGCACTTACTTATGCGATGATGTGGCTGGCTCTGACCACTCTCAGCAGCCTGGTGGGCGGAATTGTGTATTTCGCCGGTCACCTGCAAATCTCCAAAGAAGAACGAGAAGAGTTCGAGCACGTCCAGCAAGAGGAAGCCGAAACGGCTTAGATTTGCCGGTTTTGCCGTCCAATCAGACTCAGGAACGCCATGAGAACCAAAGTCGAGTTCGCTCGCGCCTGCCATCCTATGGAAAGTCCGCTGGTAAAGCGGGTTTTGAGCCATGCTGCCGCTTGCGAAGTCTCTACATATATAGTGGGTGGTTATGTCAGAGACAGCATTGTTCTGCCTGACAACCCGAAGGATATCAAGAAGGGCGAATCTAAACCCGCAAAAAAGCGGGATGTCGATTTTGCAGTCGCAGGTGGGCCGGCCTTCAATTTCGCCCAGTTGATCGCCACCGAGATGGACGGACATTTCGTTCCTTTAGATGAGGAAAACGACACTGCGCGGGTGGTTTTTGACGAAGGCAGCATTCTGGATTTCGCCGGCTGCGTGGGCGGAACGATTGAGAGTGATCTGAAGCGCAGAGACTTCACTGTCAACGCACTGGCATGGGACAGTCGGTACCCCGATGAAGTTCTCGACCTGGCGGGCGGCCTTGAAGACTTAAGGGCTAAGCTGATAAGAGCTGTTTCTCGCCATACTTTTATAGATGACCCTTTGCGGGTCTTGAGGACTTTCAGATTCGCACATCAGTTAAACGCTGAGATAGAGGCGACTACGCTTGCCTGGGTCAAAGAACTGGTGGGGGGACTGAGCCGGGTTGCTCCGGAGCGCATCAATTTTGAGTTGTTTGAAAGTCTATCCGGTCCCTTTGGCGGTCATTTGACCAATCAGCTTGCTGATTCTGGTGTGCTGGAAGTCATCTTTCCTGAACTGGTCGAATGCCGCAGGGTGACCGCCAATTCCTTCCACCATCTGGGTTTGTTCGAGCACAGCATCATCACGGTATCCGAGCTGGATAAACGCTGGCCGGACCTTCCTCTTTGGATGCATGAAAGCGCCGGTAAAGAACTCTGCGCCGGTGTGAGCCGTCTTTCGGCGACTCGCCTGGCTTGTATCCTTCACGATATCGGCAAGCCCGGCACATGGGAGATAACACCGGAAGGGCGCCATACTTTCGTCGCTCACGACAAACTGGGCGCTCAAATGACCGCCGTAATCGCTGAGAGAATGCGCTGGTCACGCCCAGTCGAGCGCTTGATTACTCGTCTTGTCGAGTTTCATTTGCGCCCGGGACAGCTTTTTCACCAGGGACCGCCTACAGCCAGGGCAATAAACCGGTTCTACAGAACTGTCCAAGACGACGTTCCCGAGCTGATGATGGTGGCTTTCGCCGATCTGGGAGCCACCCGCGGCGCCGGGCTCTGCGGCGAAAGTCGCGAAAATCTCGAAAATGGGCTCGTTTCTTTGATGCACGGGTATCAGGTGTTTCTCAACGAGATAGTCACTCTCAAGCCCTTGCTTGGCGGTCATGACATCATGCAGCTCCTCGGCTTGAAGTCCGGTCCGGTAATCGGCGAGCTTTTAAAAGCTCTCGAGGAAGCCAGAGATTTGAGGGAAGTCGAGGATCGCGCACAGGCTGAGGCTTTTGTGAAAGAACTCTATGCTCAAAAGTATTCCAAATAACGTTTTTAGGCTTGGCAACTATTAAGTGGTGTTAAACAAAAATTTTCCGGGCATAAAAGTCTCGGTGAGATAGAAACCAATTTTGGTTCTTGAAGCCAGTAACTATAGCGGTTTCCAAGGGTTGGGCATTTAGAAGCTTAACCAGCGACTAAGCGCAACCGCGGGTCGGAATCACACATGCAGGTGACAGGCAATGAATACCAGGGCAGATAAACTCCGCAACTACACGATAATCGCCAGATTGGATGATGCCATCCCGCTGAACACCGAAGAATGGGTCACTGTCGAGCGCTTGCTGAACCAGATTAGCGAGTTCGTGCCGATCTCCATGCTCAACAACGTCACAGAAGCGATCATCTCCTATGCTGATGATCAGGCTCGCAGAGGCTACTTGCTTGGACAAGAAGACCTCGTCAAAGAGCTCAAGAACAAAGCGCAACGCATAGCCTGAGTGTAAAGAGACTGGTGGAGGCCGGCTGTCTTTTAGCCTGCCAATCTGACCCAGTCGAAAATGCATCGGTAAACGCCACGAATTCGAAAGTTTCGTGGCGTTTTGCATTGATATGCATTGCCAATCTAAGGTCTGGATTTGCTTCTAACGCAAATAATTGAGCGGATTGTTCGGCTTTCCATTGACGCGCACTTCGAAGTGCAAGTGCGGACCGGTGGAAAAGCCTGTGGTGCCTTCGTAGCCGATGACATCGCCTTTGCCGACGTTGTCACCGACCGAGACAGCGGCGCGCGACAAGTGAGCATAGAGCGTGGCCATGTCGCTGCCGTGGCTGATGATAACTACTTTTCCGTAGCCGCCGTACCATCC
>JADYYD010000154.1 GCA_020853845.1 Candidatus Melainabacteria bacterium | reverse complement strand
GAGCCTGTCTCGCGCCGTCTGTCCGATGATGAAGACGAAGATGAAGACAAGCCGCTTTTCGATGCAAACTTAGACAGCGACGTCGACGATATCTTCAAGAGCCTGGCGCCGGAAGAAGCGCAGCGAGAAGTCAGTGGCGCGGCAGCCGTTGACAAGACTCCTCCTCCCCCGCCCCAAGAGGAAGAGGAGAAAGCAGATCTCGACGAAATATTCGCCAGAGCACGCGAAGAAGCCGCCAAAGATCCGGCAAAAGACATCTCATTCGAACCGGCTGCAGCCAAAGCACCGCCTCAAGAGAAAGCTGAAAAGCCGCTGCCGTCGCGCCGATTGGAAGATGATGAAGACGAAGATAAGCCCCTTTTCGAAGGCGGCGTAGACGACGACATCGAGGAAATCTTCTCGAATCTCGCGCCGGAAGAAGCTCAAAGAGAAGTCGTAAAGCCAGCTTTAGAGGCTGAGAAGCCAACCGACACCGGCGAACTGGAAGTTATTCATGCACAGAAAGACAAGCCGGCACCGCAGCCGCCCCCGCAGCCTGCGCCCGCGACTGCGACTGCTTCCGATCTGGACAGGCCTGTCAAAGAAACAGCCATGTTTGCAAAACCGGATCTGGAGCCGAAGCCACCTCTAGGTCCCGATGGCAAGCCGATCAAAGAGTTGAAAGAGTTCGGACGCCTGTCAGGGAAATCCGCAGCCGAGCCTGCCACCAGTGCTGATGCCGTCGGAACCATGAAGACGGTCGGCAAGCTTTTGCTTGATGTCTCCGTCGTGGAAAGCATCATCAAGGCTGAGGAAGAGCAGCGGACAATAGGTGCAAATCTAGCAACAGCGCGCGTAATCAGCGCAGCTCGCGGCGAAGGCATTCAGTCGTTGCTCAATCACATCGACACATTCCCCAATGTTTACGGCAGTTTGATCGTCGGTCACGATGGTCTGGTCATTGCCGCCTCGACTCGCTCGGACATGGATAAAGACACGCTGGGCGTGCTGTCCACAGCGCTTTTGAGCACGAGCAATTTGGGCACCAACAAGCTGGAAATCGGTAAGCTCAGACAAATGGTCTTGCTCACCGATCTCAAAGGCGAGCTGAAAGTGACCGTTCTCACAGACGTCGATGTGGGCATCCTGGCTGTGTTTGCCGACCAATTCGAAATCGGCGGACTGGACAGACTGATTGAATCAATTCAAGAGACCATCAACGGCTAAGACATAGCACCGAATACGGTGATGTTACCTTTGGTCACCCTCCAGATTAAAATTGCGCGCCGATAGCAGCCGGCAGTGCAACAATAATGCCTTTGCAATTCCAGAAAGGAGATGGGTAATCATGACATCACCAAAAGAAGCCATTGCTTTGCCTCGCGTAGGCGAGAAGGCGCCTGAGTTTACCTGCGACGCCTATCCGGAAGGCAAAATCAGCCTCTCCGATTACAGGGGCAAGAAGAACGTTGTCCTGGCTTTCTATCCGAAGGACAACACGCCGGGATGCACCAAAGAAATGTGCGCCATCACCGAAGACTATTCCAAATTCGAAGGCACCGACACTGTCGTATTCGGCGTCTCCACCGATTCAGTGAAGAGCCACGAAGGATTTGCAGCCAAGTTCAATTTGAAACAACATCTGCTTGCCGATCACACACATGAAGTGGGACGCAAATACGGCGTAGTGAGCGAAGACAAAACCACCGCCAACCGCGTTCTTTTCTTGATCGACAAGGAAGGCGTTGTTCAATACGTGCACGAAGGCATGCCGTCCAACGAAGAAGTGCTCGCTGCAATCGCCAAACTCTAAGCCGGTTTTCCAGTAACAAAAACCGAATCGAGCAAACGTAAATTGAGGCCGTCAACTCTTGCTGGGTCCGGCCTCTTTTAATTTGTCGACCACAAGCGATGGCGTAATCACTTCAGGAAGAACAATCGGAGAAGAACCTTTGCCGGCGGGAAAGACCACGTAGAGCGGAACTCCGGAGCGCTGGAATTTAGCCAGCAACTTGGATATGGTGGCATCGCGACGCGTCCAGTCGGCTTTCATTGTCACCACATTCAGTGCTTTCAACTGTTCGACCACCGGTGCGCTGTCGAGAACGGTACGCTCGTTGACTTTGCAGGTAAGGCACCAGTCTGCAGTGAAATCCAGAAATACAGTCTTGTTTGCGGCAATATTCTTGTCCAGATCTTCAATGCTGAAAGGCAGCCATGTGATACCGGATTCGGTGACTGCTGTTTTAGGTTCACTTGCATCGGCGGCCTGAGTGCCCATCAAATCAGGACGAGTAAGAATAAAAAAGTACAGGCAAGAAGCAGCGATGACACCGGCTATCGACCAGACAACCGCCTTGCGCGTGCCGGATGAAGACAGGTCGGTAAAGCGGGCCGTGACCCAAACAGCAAAGGCGATGCCGGTGAGGAAGAAGCCGACCGACATTACTCCACTGGCACCAACTTGCGCACCGACGACGCCAAGCAGCCAGACAACCGTCGCCAGAAGAACGAAGCCCATGGATTCCTTGAATTTCTCCATCCATACGCCCGGCTTAGGAATGAATTTCAGCCACTTCGGATTTACCGTGAGCAGCAAGTACGGAAGAGACATACCGAAGCCGACTGCTTCGAAGATTCCCAAAATTGTTATTGCCGGCTGAGAGAAGGCAAAACCGACGGCCGGGCCGAGCGCCGGAGCCGTGCAGGGCGTCGATAAGACAGTCGCCAGAACTCCTTTGAAAAAAGTCCCTGTGTAGCCTTCCTTGCTGGCAAGTTTGTCGATTTGATCCTGACCGGGAGCAACAGTTACATAAAAGAGTCCGAACAAGCTCAGCGAAAACACCATAATAATCGTCGCCATGGCAATGACGAATGGCGGGTATTGCATTTGAAAACCCCAGCCTACGGTCTGTCCAGCCGAGCGCGCCGCCAGCACAATGCCGCCCAAAACGAGGAATGAAGAAAGTATTCCGGCGGCAAAGGCAAGACCTTGCAAACGCACGCGACCCGGATCGTCATTCACCTGTTCCATCAAACTGATGATTTTTATGGCAATCACCGGCAGTACGCACGGCATGAAATTAAGAATGAATCCGCCCACTATAGCCAAAAGGAAATACATGTAAAACGGCATGGTTCCTTCGCTGTCAGCGACTTTCAAATTTTGATCGAGGATGCTTCCCTTTGCCGAAGTTGGCGAACTGGAATTAGAAACTCCACCGCTTGCCGGTGCAGTATCACTACCGGCAGTGCCATGACCTTCGGTGGTCAGATCCGCAACCTTTCCTGTAAAACCGGAGTCTTTAAACGAGTCAGTATCACCCGGGGCAGGCGTGGAGCCCTTCTTGCCAGCCGGCAGAGTGATGGATGTTTCTCCCGAGCCCGGTATGCAAAGCTCTTTGCACTCGAGCCATTTGACCTTGGCTACAAGTTTTTGCTCGCCCTCCGGTATCGCATCCGGTGCCGTCACTTTCACCGCGATTACTGTTTTATCCGCATAGCCATATGTCACTATGCCGCCATCGTCGAATTTATGCGGTTTTTGCCAGAGCAGCTCACCATGTTTGTAACCTGCCGGCAGAACCCACTCAATAGATGTCGGCATCCCGGCATCGCCCGACTCTTTGTAATAGGTGTGCCAGCCGGGTTGCATGGTCAATTCCACACCGAGCATAAATGTACTTCCGGGCACCACTTCCTTGACGTCAGCCACCATGCGCAAGCTGGTGTGCTTATCGCTCTCTGCCTGCGCGGCATGCACTTTGGACTGCACAGCCTGGAAAACAGGATCAGGTGCCGTCACTGCAAAAACAGCAAGGAGAACAAACGCCAGAGGAAGAATGCACTTCGCCTTCGATTTGATATTCATATTTCGCCGAGTGTCCTAATAACCCGTTCTGTTGTCCAGCGCATTACTAGAAGCTATTTTGGCATATACGTAGGCACTCTTGCGCAAGGTTCGCTCTTGAGTCGGGAAAGCCACACGCACAAGACCAAAGCGAGCTTTAAGGCCTTCCGCCCACTCAAAGTTATCAAGCAAAGACCAGTATAGATAACCCTTCACGTTGGCGCCTTTCTTTATGGCTTTATGCATCGCCTTGAGATGCGAAATCATGTATTTGATTCGGTAATCGTCCGCCAGAGACCAATCTCCTTCGACCAGGTGCGCAGGGAAAAGGTCGGCGAATCCATTTTCAGTAATGATAATCGGACACTCTTTTCCGTCGAGGATCGTGTACTGGGTGATTTCCTGGGTGAGAATCTCATACAGTCCGTCCGGATAGCTCTCCCAGCCCATGCAGCTCAACTCGGAATCCGGACAGCGCGAGCTTCGTCCGAATACGTCGAAAGGCGCTTCAAAACTATGATGCGAGAGGTCGCGAGTATAGTAATTGACGCCACTGTAGTCCATCGTCCCCTTGAGACCTTCGATGGGCACGCAAAGTTCTGCAATCGCTTTGCGCAGCGTGAGCGGGAATGGGAAGTGCATCCTGCCCGTCTTAATCGCATTCGGGAACATGTGATTGAAAACCCGGTTGCGCATGTGAGTGACCAGCTTATCGAGCGGATTCCATTTGTTGACCGGGACAAATGGTCGCCAGTGATTGGTGAAACTGACCTGTGCGTTCGGAATCACTTTGTGAATCGCGTGATATGCCAATGCGTGACCTTCAAGCATGTTGTGAACGCACTTGAAGGCGTTGACATAGTGATGCTTTTGACCAGGCGGCCAGGAGCCGTCTACATAACCCTGATATGCGTAGGGAAGGGGCTCGTTGATTGTTATCCAGTAGTCGACGTACTCACCGAGTTCGCTGGCCACCAGTTCGGCAAAACGCCCGAATTCCTGAGCTGTTCTGGGACTTAGCCATCCACCTTCTTCCGCCAGCCACTGAGGCAGGCAGAAATGGAATAAGGTGACAAATGTCTTAATTCCGCGCTCTTTGAGAGTGGAGAGCAGCTTCTTGTAATAGCGAACGCCTTCCTGATTGAGGCGCTTGCGCCCCTGCCCATTGCGGTCGTTGGGACAAAGCACCGCCCAATTGACGCTGATGCGCAGGGCACCGAGGTTCAAACCACTGAGCAGCTCGATGTCGTCCAGATACCGGCTAACGAAATCGCAGGCTGCATCGGCGGTTGTGCTGTCGGCAATATTTCCGGCTGTCGCCGCCCAGGTCGACCAGTCAGAGAGGCGGCTTTTCATTTCAACCGGATGCCCTTCCACCTGGAAGTGCGACGTGGCGGCGCCCCAAAGGAAGCCTTCCGGAAATTGGAGTGTCGCGTCGTCTTTGATAGTTGGGTCTTCCATACGTGAAACAGATGCCACTTGGCTAGTACTAAAGCTTAACCGGTTGCTGATTCGAGCAAATACATCACTAACTTTCTCTTTGATTATTCTCCTATTATTTTTCTAACAAGAAATCTGCATTCTGGCTACCCCTGCTGATGTCTAACTCAGGCACTCAGAGCGCATCCCGGTCATAATCAGACGGTGATAGAAAACCTTAAGAACGTTCAAAACCATGGCTCCGCGGAGAATTCGCCCCCGGACCAGCCCGCGACTCGGACTGCTGGGTCGGAGCGGAAGCTCATCCTGGGCGCAGTTCTCATCATAATTCTCATCAACCTGGTCGCATTCCATGGAAGTCTGCGCGGTTATTTCCTCGCGGACGACTTCGCACATATCGGCTATTTGCATCAAGTTTTTAACGGCCACGCTGATTTACTCGTCAAAAATTTCTACAGCAATTGGATGCAAACCGTGGGCACCAGCTTTTATCGCCCATTCATTTCCATCACGCTTGCCACCGATTACCTCTTCTGGGGAGCGAACCCCAACGGTTTCCATTTAACAAACTACCTCTACCAGACTGCATCCTCGGTGTTTCTGTTCCTGGCACTGAGCAGAATGTTCCTCAGCCTGGATCAAAAAGCGAGGCTTTCGACAGCGTTTGTCGCTGCCGCTTTGTTCGCTTGCCACCCACTCCATGCCGAGGTGGTCAGTTGGATCATTGCCCGTGTAGACAGCGTCTGTACCACATTTCTTTTTTTGGCGCTGTGGCTGTATTTGCTGGCACGCCAATCAAACTCGGCAGATGCGGTCGGTTCCAATTCAAACAGTTCGCGCGCCGGTTTACTCAATTCCCTGAGCATTGCCGCCTTCGCCGTGTCGCTCATGTCCAAGGAAATGGCGATCACGCTGCCGCCGACAATTTTCATTTACGAGCTGGTTAATTCAGCGATCGCACAAGAGAGCAAATCGCTGTCATGGAAAACTCGATGCATGAACGCGCTGAAGGCAACCATGCCGCACTTCATCACACTAATGATTTATATGGTTTTCCGAACACTGGCTTTGGGCACCGTCTTTGGCGGATATAGCGGCTCGGTCGGCGACGGGCTGAAAGAGAGTTTCTGGAAACGCTGGCTGACTGAAGGCTGCCTCTGGCGACTGCTGTTTCCGTTCAACGAATCGATAACCGCCCCGCGCGATTTCCTGCGCACGATTTTTCAAGTGACGGCATTATCGTCT